>JBAXZS010000011.1:0-23282 GCA_041670175.1 Sphaerochaetaceae bacterium
ATCCTCCTGGAATACCGCGCTGAACCTCTTGCCCTTCAGAGCGGATAAGTCTCCGCTGTCTGGTATGACAAAACCCATGATGATACGTAACAAGGTTGTCTTTCCACTTCCTGAAGGTCCCACCAGGGCGTTCACTTCGTTTTCCTTGATGGTAAGGTCAAGATGGTCCAATACCCTTTTCCCTTCAAAGCTCTTGGAAATGTCCTTAAGAAGGTAATTCATGACAACCTCTCAATCTTGGAAAAGCAACGGTCAAGGAGAAAGAGCACCAGATGCTCGAACACCACCGACACAAGGACGATGACCAATGTCCAGGTAAACAAGTCGGCAGTGGCGAGAAACACCTTGGCCTGATAAAGATTCTCTCCCATCGAGCCGACGGGAATACCAATGACTTCAGCAGCGATGCCGCTTTTCCAGCTCATGCCCAGACCCAGGGAGCAGGCACTTCTGAAGAAAGGCATGATCTGGGATAAATAAATGGAACGTATGCGCTTCGGGGTGCTTACATTGAATAATTTTGCCATTTCCAAAAGTTCGTTGCTGGTGCTTTCAAGTCCTTCTAGTACGTTGATGTAAAAGAGGGGAAGCACCATGAGAAAGGAGATGACCACCGAAAGGTTCCTCGAGGGGACCCAGATAAGCACCAGGATGATGAAGGAAGCCACGGGTATGGCCTTGATGGCTTTCATCAAGGGCGAAAGCAAGGTGCCTATGAAGGAGAACCGGTAGGAAAGCGAGGCGAAAACCGTACCAAAAAGCAAGGCAAGGAAAAACCCCGAGCAGATTCGTACGAAGGAAAAGGATATGGCCTTCCAAAAGGAAAGCTCCCTTGACATTTGCAAAAGACGAAGGACCACCCGAACGGGCGATACCAGAAGGAGCTCCTCACCAATGAGACTGGCTCCGATTTGCCATAAGGCGAGCCAGAAAACGACTGCCCAGAAGGAGAGCAGCCGTTTGTTTTTGTCCTTAGAGGGAATAGTAGAACTCATCGGGGGGAAGAGCTCCTCCTACAGCCTTGGGATTCTGGTTGTACAGTTCCTGAAGATATCCTGAAAGCTTGTTTTCCATCTCAGTACCTGTGATGCACACAATGTTGCAGTAAGGCAGGGCATGTTTCGCCACTTCCTCAGGGACGATGTTGTACGAACCGATGAGCTTTGCGGTCGCATCAGGATCGGTGTTGGCGAACTCGACAGAGGTGGCGTACTGGGACAGGAACCTGTCCAGGGCCTGCTTGTGATTATCAACGAAGTCGGTCCTGACAATCATTACCCCTGTGATCATAGCGGAACCATTCCCCTTTTTCTCCCATTCCTTGGTAAGATCAAGTGCGATACGTATATTGCTGTTCTTCATCAGGGCGATAGTTACAAAAGGCTGGGGCAGCATGGCGATCCCATTCTTTGAGGTCGTCAAGGCCGTGGCGCATTCAGCATGTTCGCTCTTCCATTCGATGTTCACATCCTTGCCTGGTTCCAGTCCGTTCGCCTTGAGTACATAATTCAAACCATACTCAGGGGTCGCCCCTTTGCCACTGGCATAGATGGTCCTGCCTTTCAGGTCCTGCACACTCTTGATGGTATTGCCATTCTCCAGGATGTAGATGACTCCCAGCGTGTTTATCGCCACGACTTTCACTTTGCCTTTGGTATTGTTGTACAGCACACTTGCCAAATTGGCAGGTATCGCGGCAATATCGACATCACCTTTGACTATCTTGGTCGTGACCTCATCAACAGCGCCGGTGAGCGAGAAGGTGTAGGCGTTATGGTCGACTGGCCCGGCTTCGCTTTGGTTCATCAGCTGCACCAGCCCCATGGAGGTAGGTCCTTTCAGGGCGATGACCCTGACATCGACATCCTCATTGGCAAAGGTCTTTCCCTCTTCCTTGGTCCCTTGTGCGAACACACAGGAAAAGAGAGTGGCTATCATACAAATGACCGCAATCGTTTTTTTCATGAAATCCCTTCCTTATACTATATTATGCCAGTGTTTCCAGAAGCTCCTGCAACCCGCTTTTTTTGATTGCATACTCCTTGGCACCGATGGCACGGACAAGTCCCTGCTTCTGCAGGAAACCGAGTTCCCTAAACAAAGACGAACGTCCAATGCCCAGCCGTTTGGACAGTGTTTCCTTGCTTTCAAAGGCGATATGTCCATCAGGATCGGCGTTGGAAAGAAGATAGTCCACAACCCGAGCTCGTGCTGATTGGGGACTGAGAGATTCAATCCGTTTGAGCAGGAACTGTATCTTTTGGTTGCAAAAGCGGACATACAGCTCCATTGCGCTCCTATCCGAGCGCAAGGCGTTCCTGATACGGTCCTTGGAAATGAAAAGCAAGGTGCTCTTCGTCCTGCTTCGTAATGTCGTCTTCAATTCATTCTCAAGGAAAAGGTTGCTTATGCCAAACAGATCCCCTTCTTTTTTTGTGATGAGCAGGACCTCGTGGGCGTCTCCCCCTTTGCTTAGCACCAGGATATCACCTGAGACTATCAAGGCCAACTGGCTTTCTCCGTTGATGGTGTCACCCACTTCCTCGTTGCGGGCAAGATTGACAAGAGAGACCTCGCTGGACTTTATCTTGCAGGCCTTCAGTATTTGGCAGTTGTCAATCACTTGCTGGGTGTCGAATTTCATCACTCTTCCTCTGAGCCCAAGAATATGACAATAAAAGAGATTGTGCAATATAAATAGTCCCATTTGGGACATGTTTATGGTTTTTTTTGCTATTTTAAGAAAGGAATTGTGATAATCCGTTTTTTTCCCTTTAGGTGTTCCTTAAAATAGTTTCTGTGGTACAATAAGTCGTTAGTCTTATCATTTTTGAAGGAGAGAACGAATGAAAAAAATTACGACTGTTCTTCTGATTTTAGTCGTGGCTATGTCTTTGTTCGCTAATGGTGCCAAGGAGAGTGCTCCAAGTGCCACTTCTGACAAGCCGACTGTCAGGTTGCTTACAGATGCGACAGGTATTGATGACAAGAGCTTCAATGCCGCCGCTTGGCGTGGTATCGTCGCCTTCTATGGTGACACCGTAGCGAATCCTGCAGGACGGGGCAAGTTGTATGATGTAGTCACCGCCGCCACTCAGGACATGTACATTCCGAACCTGCAGCAGGCGACCGATGAGGGGTATGACCTTGTCGTCACCACCGGCTTCACCTTTGCTGATGCTTTGCAGGAAGTCGCAACCAAGAACCCGAAACAGAAGTATGCCATCATCGATGTGAATTGGCTTTCCGGCGATAACATCCTTCAGTTCATTTTCAAGGAAGAGGAAGGTTCTTATCTGGTGGGCATGGTCGCTGCGTTGCAGGCCAAGGCCGATGGTATCGCAAATCCTAAGTTTGGATTCATTGGTGGGGTGCCTGGTGCGACCATCACCAAGTTCGAGATGGGATATCTGCAGGGTATCCATTCCGTGCTCCCTGATGCCCAGATGGTTGACTATTATGCGAATGATTGGGGCAAGCCGGAATTGGCGAAAGCCCAAGCAAAGAATTGGTATGATAGTGGCGTGTATTGCATCTTCTCCGCAGCTGGGGGAACTGGAAACGGAACCATCGCCCAGGCCAAGGAATACAGAAGCCAAGGCAAGAACGTGTGGGCCATCGGTGTTGATAGCGACCAGTATGAGGATGGTATCTATGCAGACAAGAAGAGCGCCGTTCTGACTTCCATGGTGAAGAGAGTGGAGAATTCGACCGAGTATGCTTTGAAAGAGGTTGCGGACAAGACCTTCAAAGGTGGGGTGATCACCATGGGAATGAAGGAAGATGGTGTTGATTATTCCAAGGCCAACCCGGAGCTGGCTTCCTCTGTCAGCAAGGCCGTTGATGCGGCTAAGGCTGATATCGTAAGTGGCAAGACCAAGATCTATGGTACCTACAAGGCAGCCCTTGCTGCTGGTGCGGCGCCTGCTGGTTTAGCTGCAAAAGATGACTGATAAGTATTGAATTCATATCATGGAGTACGGCATGCTTATGGCATGCCGCTCTCCTATCTTGGGCATGCGTGCGTGCCCAAAGTAGAAGAGCAAGGGGTCAAACTTGGAAGAGCAGTACGCAATTGAGATGCAGGGGATAACGAAGACCTTCCCTGGGGTTGTTGCGAACGACAACGTAACCTTGAAGGTGAAGGAAGGGGAGATCCTGGCTTTGCTCGGCGAGAACGGCGCGGGTAAATCCACCTTGATGTCTATCCTTTTTGGTGCATATAGCGCTGATAGCGGGACTATCAGGATTCATGGCAAGGAAGTGGAGATCAAGAATCCGAACATCGCCACCGAACTCAAGATAGGCATGGTCCATCAGCATTTTCAGCTTGTGCAGAACTACTCGGTCACGGAGAACATCGTACTGGGAAGGGAGCCTGTGAATAAGTGGAAGGTGCTGGACATCCCCAGTGCGGAGAAACGAGTCTCCCAATTGATTGAGCAGTACGGTCTGAGAGTGGATCCCAAGGCCTTGATCGAGGATATCACCGTAGGCATGCAGCAGAGGGTGGAGATTCTCAAAGTCCTCTATCGGAATGCGAATATCATCATCTTCGATGAACCTACGGCGGTCCTGACTCCTCAGGAGATAGACGAGCTGATGGAGATTATCCGTCGCTTGAAGACCGAGGGAAAGACCATTGTCCTGATCACCCACAAGCTTAAGGAGATCAAGGCTGTGGCGGACCGGTGCACCGTGTTGCGCCGTGGCAAGGTCGTTGATACTGTCGATGTCGCTTCAGTCACCGAGCAGCAACTTGCCGAGATGATGGTAGGACGTTCGGTCAAGTTTGAATTGGACAAGAGTCCTTGCAAGATTGGAACAGCTGTGCTTCGCGTACAGAATGTCTTTATCAATGATATACAGGGTAATCCCAAGGTGCACGACCTGAGTTTTGAAGTGCATGAAGGTGAGATATTGGGGATTGCAGGTGTCGATGGCAATGGACAGAGTGAGTTGTTCTATGGCCTTACCGGTCTGTGCCCGGTGGTCTCAGGCAAGATTATCCTCTCCGGGGTGGATATCACCAACATGAGCATCAGGGAGCGTATTGAGCAGGGATTGGGACACGTTCCCGAAGATAGGCAGAAACATGGTTTGGTAAGCGACTTCTCCATCAGCGAGAACTGCGCCATCAAGAATTATTATCTTCCCCCCCTCACCAAGAGGTTCGGTCTGCTCGATTTTCCTTTGATGAAGAAGAACGCCCAGACCCTTATCAAGCAATTTGATATACGCGCCGGTGAAGGGGCCGACACCCCGGCGGGGAGCTTGTCGGGGGGAAACCAGCAGAAGGTCATTGTGGCGAGAGAGATCAGCCTGTCACCGAAAGTGCTTCTGGTGGCACAGCCGACCAGAGGTCTGGATGTGGGTGCCATCGAGTATATCAGAAAGCGTATACTCGATGAACGGGAGAAGGGCAGGGCCATATTGCTGGTGTCCTTCGAATTGGATGAGATTATGAACTTGTGTGATCGCATTGCAACAATAAGCAAGGGGAGCATCGTGGGAACCTACAAGCAGGGAGAGGTCACCGAACGGGAGATTGGCTTGATGATGGCCGGTTCCAAGAAAGGAGATGCCCAATGAGCAGGAATAAGCAGAACAGGCTGGTGTCCGGTGGTTCCCGGCTCCTTGAATCTGATGCCGTTGTGTCGGTGCTGGTTGTCATATTGGGGTTCCTGGTGGGGACTCTTCTGGTGGCTCTGGTAGGTCGTAAGCCCTCCAACATGTACAAGGCGATTTTTCAAGCTTTCAGTGGATACAATATCGACAACGGCAAGATGAACGTCCGCTACATCGGTGAGACACTGAACTATTCGGTGCCATATATCCTTTGTGGTCTTTCCATGGGCTTTGCCGAACGGGTCGGACTTTTCAATATCGGAGGCGAGGGTCAATATATCATGGGAATGACAGTAGCCCAGGTGTTCGCCCTTTTAGGACCGCAGATTCCGGTTTTTCAATGGGTGGCCTGTATCGTGCTGGCCATCGTGGTTGGAGCAATATGGGGAGGCATCGTAGGGGTCCTCAAGGCAAAATACGAGGTAAGCGAGGTTGTCTCGACCATCATGCTCAACTACATATCCTTGTATCTCTCGCGTATTATCTGTTTTCAGTTGCCCGGGGCCACCACCTACAAGACCGCCAACTTTCCCCCTACCGCCTCCTTGTCCAATTCCTTCTTCCAGAGGATTACCAATGACTCCACGTTGAACAATGGTTTGTTCATGATGGTCCTGGCCGTGCTTGTCTTCTGGTTCGTCATGGAAAAAACCCGGCTTGGCTATGGCATGAGAGCAACCGGCTTCAATAAGGAAGCGGCACGTGCAAGCGGTATTCCTGTAGTGAAGAGCATCACCATCTCCATGGCCATCAGCGGAGCTTTTGCAGGTCTTGCTGGTGGTATTGTGGCCTTGGGTTCATTCAAGTATGGACGGATTATCTCAGGTATGGATAATTATGGTTTTGATGGTATCGCCGTCGCCTTGGTCGGCAACTGCACTGCCGGAGGCACTATGATTGCAGGGTTCCTGTTCGGCTTGCTGAAGAACGCCCAGGCCTTGATGCAGTCCAAGCAGATACCTAAGGAGATCACGTATATCATCCAGGGCTTGATAGTTGTTTTCATTGCTCTCCGTAGTGGTTTGAAACTTTATCAGGAATGGCTTGAGAAGAAGAGACTTCAGAAGGAGGTAGCGATAAAATGAGTACGTTTTTTGGAGTGGTTCCCTCCATCTTGATGATTGTGGCCCCTATTCTGATCACCGCCATCGGTGGCATGATTTGTGAGAAATCAGGAGTGGTGAATATCGCCCTGGAAGGATTGATGAGCATCGGCGCCTGTACGGCGGCGGCAACGCAGACCTTGCTGGAAGCCTCGAAAATGACCAGCGGCCTTTCCCTTTTCACCGCATTGTTGCTTGGCTCCCTGCTGGGTGGCCTGTTCTCACTGATCCATGCGGTGGCTTCCATAAACCTGAATGCCGACCAGACCATCAGCGGTACCGGCATCAATTTGCTCGCCACAGGGGTGACCATCTTTGCTTCCCAGATATTGTTCAATGCGGACCGTACCAAGGAATTCAAGATGGGCATGCAGACCGATGCCCTTGGCATCTATCCAACGGCCTATATCGCCATTGTTGTTGTCATCCTCTCGTGGTTCATCCTGTACAAGCTTCCTTTTGGCATGCACCTTCGTGCCTGCGGCGAGCATCCGAGCGCTGCGGAAAGCGTGGGGATAAATGTGAGGAAGATCAGATACATTGCCGTGCTCACCAGTGGCGTCCTTGCAGGACTGGCAGGAGGCTGTTGCGTCCTGACCCAGACAATCCAGTACACCTCCAACACCATCAACGGACGGGGATTCATCGCTTTGGCGGCAGTATCCTTCGGTCGCTGGACCCCTCTTGGGGTGACAGGAGCCGCTTTGTTGTTCGGGACCGCGCAAGCCTTCGCCATAGTGGCGAACAACTTCCCGGCCCTTCGGGTCCTTCCGACCGAACTGTTCAATATCTTGCCCTATGTGGTCACCTTGGTTGCCTTGGTGCTCTTCAGTGGAAAGAACTACGCACCCAGGGCCTCTGGCAAGCCGTATGTCAAGGGAGCCTCCTGATGACCCCGCACAACCGAGCGCAAAAAGGGGATTTCGCTCCTGTGGTCCTGGCTCCAGGTGACCCGATGAGAGCCAAGATGATCGCTACGAGATATCTTAGCGAGGCACGTCTTGTCACCGATGTGCGCAATATCCTGGGATATACCGGTCTTTTCCAGGGAAAACCTGTCTCTGTCCTGTCCACCGGCATGGGGGCCCCTTCCATGGGGATTTACAGTTATGAACTGTATTCCTTCTACAATGTGGAGGCTATCATCCGCATCGGGACCTGCGGAGGGTTGCAGGAGAGTGTCGCTGTAGGAGACCTGGTGGCCGCACTCAGTGCAAGCACCGACGGGGCCTATGCACGTCAATATGGGCTTGATGGGACGTTCTCCCCGTGCGCCACCTATTCCCTGGTTGCCCTGGCCGACACCCTTGCCTCGAAACTTGGATTCCCCCTGCATACCGGTATGGTCTACAGCAGCGAGTATTTCTCCACCTACAATGCAGCAGGCTCCGATAGCTGGAAGGCCTGGGCTCGCATGGGTGCCCTGGCCCAGGATATGGAGACCTATGCCTTGTATTGCAATGCCGCCTATTGCCATAAAAGCGCGCTTTCCCTTCTTACTATGACCGACAGTTTGGTCACTAATGAGGGTTTTGGGCCGGAGCAACGCATGAGTGGTCTCTATCCTATGGTCGAGGTGGCACTGAGGATGGCGTATGAACTTTGAGCAGGCGATGGAACATAGGTTTGCCTGTAAGAAATACCTTGACAAGGATCTTGAGCAGGAAAAGCTTGAGAAAATTCTTACGTATGGGAGACTGACTCCCACTGCCTTTGGCCTTGAGGGTTGGGCTTTCCATGTGGTCACCACAAGTCATAGAGGGCAGTTGGCAGCGGCCTGTTTTGACCAGGAATCCGTTTTGACGGCTCCGGTCAGCATTGTCCTTGTTTCCTATACCGCGGATTCCTATGACCCCAGAGGCCCGTTCGTCGCGCAACGGGCTAGCCGCTTTGGTGCCCTTGAGCCTTTTATCGAGGATTACGAGGGGTATTATCAATTTCTCAAGAAGGCAAAGAGGCTTGATAGCTGGTCATTGAGCCAATGTTATCTGGCCGCGGCCAATATGATGACCGGGGCGAAAATGCTGGGTGTGGACAGCTGTGCGCTGGAAGGTTTTGACAATGACAGGGTGCTGGGCCTGCTGGGACTTTCCCAAAAGAAATACCAAGTTGCCTTGGTCATTCCCTTTGGCTATGCTGCTCAAAAGGAACGGCCTAAGATCCGCATGGATATGGGTTCCCTGGTGACCTACCACTAGGCGAGGTTTTCCAGGGCCTGTTCCAACAGGCTCCAAAATCTTTGGGCGTCGGCCTGCAGCATGACCTTCACGTTGCCGCCCCTGCCCCTGTCCTTGACCATGCCATAGGTTTCCTCGTCCTTGATTTCCACATCCAATGTATGGTCTTCCCCTTTGAAGATTGAAGGCTCGATGAGATAAGCTATGCAGCAGGGGTCATGCATTGCCGGGTAATCGTTGGTCACCCGTTTGCAACTTTCCATGTAGAAATCCATTCCCGAAGTGAACATTGCTGCGGCTTTGCCTTCAAAGGTGTGATATCCATCCAGTCTTTTCTGGTCAAGTTGCACTTGCAATGTCACATCCAAGCCGAACATCACCAGTTTCGCCTCGCTGGAGAGCACTATCTGAGCCGCCTCGGGGTCCGCAAAGAAATTGAACTCGGCGTATTCTGTGATATTCCCGCCCTTTAAGGCTCCTCCCATGAATATGATGCGTTTCACATATTCTGCCACTCTAGGCTCAAGGCGCAAGGCCATGGCCACGTCGGTCAAAGGACCGGTGGCAACCACGGTGATCTCATGGGGATTGCCCATGATCAGATCAATTATAGCCTTCACCCCGTATTCCTTTTCCTTCTGTTTGATCCTTGGAGGGAAGACAGGACCGGAGAGCCCGTTCTCTCCATGGATATGCCCCCCCGTTATTTGCTTTCTGAGAAGAGGCAGGTGGCTTCCTTCATAGACAGGAGCATCAATGCCGAGCAACTGGCATACATTCAAGGTGTTCTCAAGGGTATGCTCAATGATTTGGTTGCCACTGGTGGCGACCACCGCTTCAATTGCAATGAAAGGAGAGCTGGCGGCAAGAAGAAGAGCCACCATGTCGTCCTCGCCCGTATCGACGTCAAGAATAATTCGTTCCATAATGCATCCAGTATAAGAAGGAAAATTGAAACGTGCTAGATGATATCTGTATTCGAGGCCATTCCGTTGCCAAGAAAAGAAAGGGATTCTATACTTTGTCCATAAGGATATGCAATGAAAATTGAAAAGATAATCGGAGTGATCAAGGAATATGACTGGGGGAACACATCCTTTATCCCCCGGCTCCTGGGAATGCAGGAGGATGGCAAATGCAAGGCCGAATACTGGCTGGGCACCCATAGCAGTGGGGATGCGACTCTTGTAAATGGAGGACAGAAGCTTTCCTCCTTCCTTGAGGAGCATGCGGAGCTCTGGCTTGGAAAGGAGCATATCAAGAGGTTCGGGAAGCGACTTCCCTTGCTTTTGAAGGTGCTGGCTATCGATAAGCCTCTGTCCATCCAATGCCATCCCACTACAAAACAGGCTGTCGCCGGATGGATTGCCGAGCGTGAGCTTCGGAAGAAAGTGGATAGCTCGCAATGGAATTACAAGGACCAGAACAGGAAGGCTGAGGTGCTGTATGCCTTGAGTGAGGTGACCGCCCTCTGTGGCTTTCGTTCCTTTCCTGAGGTCGATGGAAATTTCAAGGCCTTGTTTCCCCATTCCTACAGAAAGTATTTCTCTCTTGAGGGTGAGGACGATTCTGCCCTGAGGCAATTGTTCACCACCCTTTACACATTGGACAAGACATCCCTTACGGAATGCATTGAGGAATACATCCATTCACTGCAGGACAGAGAGGAACTTCCCTTTGCTTCCGGGGATGGTAGATTCCTCCAGGGCAAGGGCATAGCATTGTCCTGCTATGGTTCCTATCCCTGCGATCCTGGCTTGTTCGCTCCTTTCTTGCTCAATCTGGTGCATCTCGATAAAGGACAGGCCTTGTTTCTCAAGCCTGACACGCTTCATGCCTATGTGTTCGGCGAGGGCATCGAGCTTATGAGTGCCAGCGACAATGTGCTTCGGGGCGGTCTTACCCATAAGAAGGTCGATGTTCCCGAGTTGCTATCGGTGCTTGAGATCGAAGGCGGGGAATGTCGTCCTTGCCCGCAAATTCGCGATGAGTTCGGCCGTATCAGGGTGGTGACGGACACCCCCGAATTTGCCTTGTATTCCTTGGGCTGGGGGGAATATAGGATACTCAAGCATCCTGCGATTGAGCTTTTGTTCTGCACTGAGGGAAGCGCAATGTTTGAGAAGGACAGCGAGAGGCAGGCTATCCTCAAGGGAGAATGTTATGTGGTTCCCCAAAGCATGAACGGGTATACCCTGTGCGTTGATGGCCAGCTTTTTTCCGCCACTTTGGGATGAGGAGCCAACGATAAAGAATGAAAAGAAAACATCGTCTTCCTGCCTTGGTCCTGCGCTATTGCATACTTCTTGTCATGGTGGCGGTTGGTATCCTCCTGGTTGACAAATTCGTCGGGACTGATAAGGGCAAGACCTATGTCATGCCGTCTCCTCTCGTGGTGGTGGGCAATGCTCAGAAAGGAAGCATCAGCCAGAAAATCGTTCTTTCCAGCCATATTGAGGCCAAGACAATGATTCCTGTCATTCCTTTGGTAAGCGGTACGGTGATGGATTACCCCATTGTTGTTGGGCAGTCCGTCAAGGAAGGGGATATCATAGCGCAGTTGGACAGCGAGCCATTCAAGCAGCAGATGCTCCAGGCCCAGGCTGCCTATCTGGCCTATGAGAGCACGTACCAGAGAGTGAAGGCCCTCTATGAGAGCAAGAATACGACCGTGCAGAATTATGAGCAGGTGAAAGCCCAGCGCGATAGCGCGAAGGCCCAGCTTGACTTATCGAATCTTCAGATGGATTACGCCACGCTCAGGGCCAAGTCAAGCGGTACCATCATCACCGCTCCTTCCTCCAAGGGTAGCACAGCGGCGCAAGGCACTCCTTTGGCTGTCATAGCCGATCTTACTGATTTGGTGGTCAACCTGAAAGTCCCTGAGAAGGATTACGATATGTTCATCAAGAACAAGGACGACATACTTGTGACTGTGCAGCGTCCAAAAGGGAACGTCAAGGTACAAGCGGAAGTGTGTACCATCGACCCGTATATCCAGCCTCAATCCAAGACCTTCAATGTGCAGTGCCAGCTCCTGGGGGATGTCTCCTCCTTCCGGCCTGGTATGTATGTCAAGACGACAGTGGAGTATGACCGTCGCGATGGGGTGTATGTACTGCCACAGTCGGTACGCAAGGCCGATGGTTCCCTGTATGTATACAATACAAAGACAAGGAACGTGTCCCATGTTGAGTTCACTCCTCTCGTGGAGGATGAGCAGTCTTTTATCGTTCCAGAGGGCCTTGAGCAGGCTTTGTTTGTAATTGATGGACAGAATTCTGTGTTTGACGGACAGATTGTGAGGGTTACCCCGTGAAGAGCGCCCGTTTTGTCATCAAGCACAGGGTTGTGGTCGGCATGGTTCTCATCGTGCTGGTTGTCTTCGGGTTCTATAGCCTGAATAATCAGAATATTGAGTTTATCAGTGATATCAACCTGCCATCGGTGATTGTCTACACCCTGTATCCCGGGGCTTCCGCAAGCGATGTGGAGCAGGATGTCACCAAAGTGCTTGAGAATGAATTTGTCACGCTTCCCAATTACAAGTCCATGGATAGTGTTTCCCAGGACAGTGTCTCCTGGATAACCGTCACGTATCAGGATGAGGTGGACCCGTATGACCAGCTTGAGGAGATCCGGTATCGTATCTCCACTTTAATCAAGGATCTGCCTGCCGACATAAGTGGCGATCCTGTCGCCATCGTGGGTGGTTCCACCATGATTCCCTCCATCATGTTCACTGTTGCAGGTGGCTCTGACATTGCCAAAGTCACCTCCTATCTGAATGACACCTTGCGACCTCGCATTAATCAGATACCGGGGGTCGCGGAAGTGAGCATCAGTGGGGGGAAATCCTTGGAAGCCCAGGTGAAACTCCGTACTGAGGACCTGGTGAGCAAGGGCATCAGCGTGATACAGGTCTACCAGATAATGAACAATGCCAATTCAGACCTTCCCCTGGGAGATGCCGAATACAAGGGAAGAACCATCAATGTCCGCTATGGGGGTTCCTTTGATACCATCAACGACTTGAAACAGCTCACTATCGGGACGGACGATCGGCAGAATCTGATCAGGTTGTCCGATGTCGCCGATGTCTCCCTTGTATATCCCAAGGAGGATTATGCCGTAGTGAGTGACGGATCCTCTCTTTTGATGGTATCGGTTACCACTCGTAGCGATGGCAACATCGTCAAGATAAACAACACCATCAAAAAAATACTCAAGGATGAGACAAGACTGACTGGCAATGCGGTGAAGTTCACTGTCATCAGCGACTACAGCCGTACGACATTGGCTTCCTTGAAGACCGTGGTTGAGAGTGGAATCCTGGGTGTGGTGATGGCAATACTGGTCATTGCCCTTTTCCTTGCCGATGCAAGGGCGACTCTCATCATCGCCCTTTCCATTCCGCTTTCCCTGCTCTTCTCCTTCATTGGCATGCGGATAATGGGAATCACTATCAATCTGATGAGTCTTTCCGGCCTGGTGACGGCTTTGGGGATGATAGTGGATGGTTCCATTGTCATGCTTGAGCAGGTGTACCGCTACTATCGCAAGGGTGATCTGCCTTTGGATGACTGTATTTGCCGTGGCAGCGACGAAGTCACGTCCGCCATCCTGGCATCCAATCTGACCACCATCGTGGTGTTTATCCCTGTTTCCATGCTCAGTGGCCTTGTGGGCATGATCCTCAAGGATGTGGCCATCACCCTCATCTTCGCTCTGGCAGGTTCTTTCTTGGTGGCCGTGTTCATTGTTCCTTTCCTGATGAAGCTTCTGCTCAAGGAAAAATGCCCTGAGCATAAAGCGAGAAGATTCGACCGGGGTATGAACAGGTTGGAGGGAGGGTATAAGAAAGCGCTTTTCTGGAGTATGGGCAATCATCGTTTTGTCATTTTGTTTTCCATCCTGTTGCTTTTGGTCACTTTGTTCGTGGCTGGAAAGTTGGGGTTGGCTTTCCTGCCTTCCACCGATAATAGTGATTTTTATGTGAATTTGAAATTTCCTCGTGGTTATAGCCTTGAGCAAACCAAAGAGAAGAGCGCGAAGGTTGAGACGATTGTGCGCTCCCTGGTCCCTGAACTTACCAGTTTGGTGGCATATCCCGGGCGTAGTGATGGTCTTGGTGCACTGGGAAACCAGGTTGACTGTTCGTATTTCCTGGTGAATCTGGTTCCAGTCGCCAAGCGTAGCAGGAATGTGCATGACATCATCTTGCAAGTGCAGCAGGCAATCAGCGAGCAGGTTCCCGATTGCACGGTCAAGGTGCAGAATGGCGGTTTTGACAAGTTGTTGGGATACGCCGCGGGTGGTGGCGGATATGGTCTTACCCTGATAGGCGAGGATATGGACAAATTGTATAGTGAGGCTACACGGGTGGAAACCCAATTGAAGAATGATCCTTCGGTGGTCACCGTTGAGATGGACACCTCCTTCGATACCGAGAGCCTTGTCATAGACATGGTTCAGGACTATATGGCGAGTTTGGGCGTCAGCAGTATTGAAGCTGGTCTGACCTCCCTGATATTGTTCAAGGGTGCCGATTGTGGCAGGTTCACTTCCTCTGATGGCAGCAGGTATGATATCCGTTTGGAGAGTGACCTGACGGACAAGGAGGTGGGACTGGATACCCTGGGTGCCATCCAGGTGAAATCCTTGGCAGGGACCATGGTCGATTTCTCCAATCTTGGGAATTTCGTAGTGCAACGTAGCGTGAGTGCCATCAACCATACCGACAGAGCGAAGACCATCACGATTTCCGCCACTCTGGTCAGTGAGGACACCTTGCCTGTGACCACCAGGATGAATGCCTATCTGGCGCAGAGACCTCTCTCGGAGGGAATAAGCAGCAAGAGTGGAGGAATAGGGGAGCTTATCGGGGATTCCCTCCCAACCATGGTCCGTGCCCTGCTTATCGCCTGGTTTCTCGTCTATACCGTCATGGTCATTCAATTCGAGCGTTTCAGGCAACCTCTGATTGTCATGTTCTCCATACCCTTCTGCATCATAGGAGTGGTCATCGGCTTGCTTTCCTTTGGTTCTACCCTCAGTCTGCTTTCCTTACTGGGAATCATATCCCTTGGGGGGGTGGTGGTGAACAATGGCATCATACTGATTGATTATGTGAATCAGCTTAGGGAGCAAAAACCTCTGGGACAAGGGGAGGATAGCCATGAGCACCTCAGGGATATCATCGCCGAAGGTTCCTCCACCCGGCTCAGGCCTATTTTCATGACCACCCTCACCACCATGTTGGGGGTCATCCCCATGGCTGCGGCTTATGGTGAGGGCTCGGAGATATATGCACCCTTGGGCCAGGCGATAGCAGGAGGGTTGTTCACCTCCACCTTGATTACCCTTATACTTATTCCTACATTATACTATATCACTGAGGATAGGATTCTCCAAAGGAAGGAAAAGGAGAGGGCTGATGAAACGAACTAGCAGGGAAATCATCATTTGTAGCTTGATAGGGATTCTTTTTGCAATGCTTGTCTCTTGTAGTGCGGTGTTCACCTCGACCATCAACGGAACGGTCCAGGAGGAGGATGGGACCTCGACTGTGGTGGTATCCTCTGTGGATGTGTATGCATACCTGTCGGAGAGCGAGCGTGATAGTGCCGTAAGCTTAGGAGACAAACCAACGACAACGGTCAGGATATTCCACGCCATCAGCGGCACCGATGGAACCTATACCATGCCAGTGGAATGGAACTCCTCCAGTCCTGTCTTTGGCAAGACCGCTGACAGGATTCCTGTCTACCTGGCGTTCTTTCATAAGGATTTCAACAATAAAAGACTCAGTGCCGCCGCCAAGGTCTCCTATCTCTCAAGCGAGAGAACCAACACCATGGAGACAGAGACACTTACTCGGACCAGTGCTTCCTATACGTTGAATTTGGATATCCGCAATGTCGCTTTGACCACGGATTATACCATCTCTGCCACTAATTTCACTGTCGTGGTGAAAGATGACGACGGGACCATCCTCTACAGCGGTACCCCGACGGCAAACTCAGTGACCTTTTCGGCCAGTACCTCAGCATCTGTCAGTGGAACCGTGCTCTATACTCCCAATGACTCCACTGCCTATGTGCAATGTGATGCGGATGGGACAAATAACACTGAAGGACCGAGTGCGGTTGATTTCTCCCTAAGTAACAAGAACGACACCACCAGTGCGTCTCCCTGCTATGAGAAGTATCTGGTGATTCCTTTTGTATCTATCAATGGTTATTATGTTATCATTGGTTCGGATGATGAAAGCCGTGACGGCAAGGCTGTTACGTTGCTTGATGGTGCTACCGTTGTAGGTCCCCGTGCGACCACAACCTACCAAGCAGATGCCGTGGGTATCCACCACGGGTATTATTCTGGATTGTCCACTGCCCAGTTTACGGTTGTTCCAAGTGCGTACACCACCAAGATATATTCGAAGGAGTATACCGTGCAAGTAGAAGATGGGGGAACCTATTATACATCCTCTGTCTCTGTCGAGAACGATGGCACCACAAGTTGTGTGGTGTATGTATATAATACATGATGCGGTATCGAGGATTTCTCTTCACCACAGTTCTTCTTGTTGCCTCCTCCCTTTTCGCTCTTACCAGTGACGAGCTGGCGACCAAAATGTCCTTGAACAATCTTGAGGTGCAGAAGGCACAGCAGGAATATCGCCTGTCGTTGCTTGATACGCAAGACGCCAAGGCGGGAAGGGGCCCTACCATTGACCTCACGGTGGCGGGGACCTATATGGTGAATCCCCCTCTTGGTCCTATCACGGTAAGTACACAGAACCTGCTCCAGCAACTGTCCGACCAGGGCATTGATGTATCCTCTCTGGAAGGATATCCTGATGCCTATTTGAAACTGTATGATGGCATGGAGAACATGCTGTATACTTTTAGTCTGAATATCACCCAGCCGATATTCACCTGGGGCAAGATATCCAACTCAATCAAGCTCTATGAGAAGATTTCCCAGGTGCGTTTCCTGCAGGCACAGGTCCTTTTGAGAAAAAACAAAAGCGAGTTGCTTGGGCATGAAAGCGCTCTCCATTATCTTTCTCTTATGCAGGATTTGCTTACCCAGGAGGCAGAGAGTGCGTCACGTCTGGTCGAGATATCCTCGTCCAACAGGGACAATGGCATGTTGCTTGATGAGGATGTGCTCAAGGTCAGGATACAGGCCTGGCAAGTGGCCATAGCTTTGAAAAACGTACAGCTGCAGTTGGATAACCAAGTGCTTGCCATCCAGAATTTATGCAACGACACAACACTCACCATGAAGGACATGGAATATATCCCGGATGAGACGGCAATGAAGGATCTCTATGACAGGGGACAGGATGTCCTGGTAGCCAAGGCCACCAGCGCCATGGTTGACAATCTGCAGATATTGGGTTTGCTTAAGGAAGTGTCCGCCCTTACCAAGGATATCAGCAGCGCCAGTGTGAACTGGAAACCCGATTTCGCCTTGTCCTCCACTATTGGCTATGGAGGTTCTCGCTTTCCGCTTATCGAGAAGGACTGGTATCGTCAGGATGCCTATACCCTCAATTTCACTGTCGCTCTCAAGTCAACCATCTGGGATGGGGGTAAGAAGCTTCGCGATGTCGTGAGAAGTCAGGAGAAAGAAGAGAGCAGCGAGGTCGATTACCAAAGTGCCGTACAATCCATACGTAACCAGATTATCACGCAATACCTGCAGATGGAGCTTGTGGAAAGCAAGATAGCCTATCAGGCTTTGGTCATTGACAGTGACAAGAAGGACCTACAGCAGAAACAACAACTGCTGGAGAGTGGGTATGGTTCGGAAGTGGACCAGCTGAAGTCATTGATGCAACTGCAGGCCGATCAATTGTCGTTAATCCAGTTGCAACTCGACAGGGTGACTTGTTATCAGGCCCTGTCCTATCTTTCAGGAGGAATTTGATGCAATATGTCGCCTTGGATTTTGAAACAGCCAACTCCTATAAAGGAAATGCCTGTGCGATTGGATTGGTAAGGTTTGATGAGGATGGCAAGGCTTTGGATGATTATTATTCCCTTATCAGTCCAAAAGTCTCCTATTTCGACCCAAGGATGACCATGGTCCACGGTTTGTCTTCCGAGGAATGTCTTGCTTCCCCTTCCTTCGCATCCCTTTGGCCGGATATCCGTGAGTTCATCAACAATGATTTGGTGGTGGCTCATTTCGCCCAATTCGATATGGGGGTGCTCAAGGGCTGTCTTGAGGTGTACGACCTGCCCTCAACGCCTGTGGAATATGTCTGTACCTGCAACCTTGGTCGCAAGATATGGCCCGGCCTAGGGTGTTACAAACTCAGGTATCTCTCACAATATCTCAACCTTCAGGAATATCGGCAGCATTATGCCCTGGATGATGCGCTGGTGTGTGGCAAACTGATGTACAGGGAATGCACTCCACATCTTTTGGAACGGGAGACTTTATCCATGTATCTTGCGAGCAAGGGGTATTCGCCGAAGACCCTTAGCTGTTACTGAACAACCTCTTTCCCAGCAGGGGATAGAGCGCTGTGGCCCAAAGTCCCAGCAAGGTGTATCGGATGAAAGCTCCGACATAATACATGCTTTGGGGGAACACCTTCTTCAGAAGCATGATAAGCAACACCCCCAGCATTCCTACCACATAGCGGAGGATTTTCCTAAGTATCGTTCCTTCTACCTTGAAATGAATGAATTTGCTTTCCATGGCAAAACCAAAATAGCTGCCACCAAGTATCGCCAAGGTCTTCATAAGGTCGGTGTATGCGGTCACATCAATTCTGCCAAGTGTCAGCAATGCTGCCATCACCAATGCCACAGCCGAACCAAGAGGGCCGAAGAGCATACAGAAGGCGTAGATGTCCTTGTCCTGCATTTGATAAAACATGGTGAAGAACAATATGCTTGTAAGAATTCCTAGGATCAGGCCCCCAGCGACATCCGTGGGCCAGTGGACTCCTAGATACATTCTGCTTATTCCCACAAGGATTATGAGGAGGGAGCAACTGATGCTGATCCAGCGTTTTCTAAAGGCCAGGGCGGTGGAGGAGAAGAAGGATGCCGCACAGGTGGTATGTCCGCTGGGGAAGCTGTATCCTGTGGCGGTGGAAAGTCGTTTTCCTTGGATTTGAGGCATGACCTGGAAAGGACGAGGTACTTTGGTTATTGCCTTGAAAATTCCTCCCCCGACCAAGGAAAACAGAAGGACCGAGCAAATGGCGAAGCCTTTTTTCTTATCGACGCACCAAAAAATAAAAAGGGATATCGCCACAATAAGGTTCTGTTCGCCGAACATGGTGAAGAAATTGGCTAGGAAGTCAAAAAACGAGTTTCCGTGATCCTGGAAGAACAAGAGGATTTGTGCTTGCATACGCACAGTATGGAGGGTGATGTCTTTCCGGTCAAGTAAGTTTTCCTCCTGATTGCATGGACATTTTGTCAGCAATGTCTGTAAAAGGGGTGGATTTTATGGAACGCTTGTATGTGGATACCGGCTTGGTTGGAAGAACTCCTTTTATTTTATTTCAGGTCCCAACTTTTTTTCTGAGGGATGTTGACAAAAACGACGATATGGAGTAACTTCCATTTGCTATCTATGAGGGAGTAGCGAAGCTGGTTATCGCGCTGGCCTGTCACGCCGGAGATCGCGGGTTCGAGTCCCGTCTCTCTCGTCTTAGTAGTGGAGCTGATGAGGAAACTGATCGGCTCCATTTTTATAATCAATCTTGTTCATTGTCCCTTGACGGTCAGTGGATTTCCTCTGGTTCTCCTTCATCAAAAAACATTTTCAATTCATGAAGAAGCCTGGGAATAGGTGACCATCAATGAATAAGTTCCGCTTTTTAAGTAGGAAACATGATATGTCAGGGCAAGAGCGTCATCCCCCGAGGTACTTCCTGTTGCAACCGTAGTGCCCTCTGCGTTTTTCAAAACCAGGGAGAAAGAATCGCGATCGTCCTTGTCAACGGAAATTGAGACGGAAATATCTCCGGGAAAAGCATAAATGCTCCATTCCTTTGACTGTGTCTCGTCACCTTCGAAGGATGAGTCCAGCTTTGAAGAAACCGAATAAAGTTTGTATTTCAGGGCGCTGGATGCATCGATCAATCCATATTTCCCCATCTGATAATCATCGGCATTCCTTCCCTTCGCCGAAAGACAAATGGTATCTTGCAGGTCACTCTCGGAAAGCGAAGAGTTGTTGGAAAGCAACAAGGCGGCAAGACCTGCTACGTGAGGCGCCGCCATCGAGGTGCCGACATAGTAATAATACCCATTTTCTGCTGGCGTCGAGGCTATTGCCCATTGCAGGATGCCATCCTTGATGGTGATATTGTCAAGACTGATGTCCTGTATTGTATTATTGTCATCGACATCCCCACCGTAGGCCATCACATCCACCCAGTCCCCGTAGTTTGAATAGCTTGCTCGGCCTTGTTCGGCATAGGAATACCCTACTGCTCCACTGGACAGTACGGAATCGCAAGCTGCAGGATATGATTTTGTATCTGTATTGCTGTTTCCTGCCGAAGCGATTACAAGTACATTGTTATCCGTCGCATTCTTGCATGCATCCTCAAGTGCCTGGGAGTTGCTACTGCCTCCAAGGGACATGTTGATGATTCTTGCACCTTTTGAGACAGCATAATAAATACCAAGGCAGACATTGGAAGTGTATCCATTCCCGCTACTGTCGAGCACCTTGATCGGCATGAGCTTTACTCCAGGTGCGATTGAAACGGCTCCAATGCTATTGTCTGTCGCTTCAGCGATTGTTCCTGCCACATGAGTGCCATGTCCGTAGTCATCCGTTGGATCATCATCATCGTTTTGAAAATCATATCCATTGGTAAACGTACGGGAAGAAAAATCCACTCCATTTTCATATATCCCACTATCGATGACTGCAACGACGACGGAAGAACTACCCGAAGTGATGTCATGAAGTGTGGGGATTCCCATATATGACTCCTGCATATCCCATTGATATTTGTACAAGGGATCATTTGGAGCTGTCGAGAACGCTTTCACTTCGTAGTCAGGTTCAATATAAGCAATTTCGTTACCAATTCCTCCTTCCTTTTCAATTCTCTCATTCAGGCTTTCCCTGAGTGTATCATAATCATTGCCATATTCTGCCAGCATCGTCCCAGGAATCACTGCCACGCTGAATGGTGCTGATTCATCAATCAGGGGACTTGTCTCCGTAGAGATTGACATTTCCTTGAGGACTGTCTTGGTGGTGGCGTGGATTTCCTTTATTGATTTGGCCGAGGCACCTTCTTCTCCAATTTTATATCCAATGATGAAACGGGTGGGGGTTCCTGATGCTTCAGCCCTTGAGCTACTGATGAATTTTGCGGCATCCTTTGCCGCCAGGGTCAGCTCAAGGGCTGAAGCAGATACGTTTGGGATGGTTGCAAGGGAGTTTTTCCTATCACTGCTGATGGTTGATAAGGTGGAGGCCGATGAATTGGATTCCCAACTTGCTGTCAGGCTGAATGAATGAACAGGAGTCGATATCGAGGACTTGCATCCTCCCCAAAGGATCATGGTAAAGAGGAAAAAGAAAGCACCTACAATAAAATGTTTCTTCATGGTACAAAATCCATCCTAAAGCTTTTATTTTGTCTGAAAAAACCAACTCCCCTTGTGATTTATAGTTGCTATTATAATATCTTATTGATGGTTTTCAATTGTTCTTCATTTGTTTGATTCTCAATTTGAAAGGGAGAATATGTAAAAATGCTCCTTTGCAATATAAAATCATTCGAAATCTTGCGGGCAGGGATGGTTTCTGATAGAATCCAACCTTAGGCTCTTTTATTATCACATAAGGTATGGAGGAATGTTCGACGGAGATGAAACTGCAAGAGGCGACTGTTGAAAATGCAAAGCGGGCCTGGAGGAAAGCGAAACCTTTTTTCATCCTGGCTATTTTGGCTGTTGCCCTGTTATTGCTGTTTGATACGTTGAGGAACTACCATTACCATGATTTGGTCCGGGACCTGAGGTCTTATCCTTTTCTTACCATAACCATCGCCCTTGTTCTGACTGCCTGTAATTATTTCATTCTGACCTTCTATGACGTGCTGGCCATGCGGTATGTCGGCAAGCATCTTCCCTATAGGAAAGTGGCCTTTGCCTCTTTCATGAGCTATGTCTTCAGCTACAATATCGGATTGTCCCTGTTTGGTTCCAGCACCATGCGGTACAGGTTCTATTCCCTATGGGGCTTGGATGGCAATGATATTGCGAGGATAGTTGCCTTCTGTGTCTCGACCTACTGGATCGGCTTGTCCACGATGGGAGGAGGGGCGCTCCTGTTAACCCCGGCTTCTTCCTCTGTTTCTCCCCAATTCGGAATTTCTTCCCAAATTGTGGGGTTCTTGTTGGTTGCAATGGTGCTGGTCTATATCGTCATTTCTTTTTCAGGGAAGAAAGGATTGCATATTCGCTCTTTCTCCCTTGATTTCCCTTCTCCTTCCATAGCACTACCCCAGATACTTGTCTCTTCTCTCGATTGGCTGTTAGCCTCTTCCGTTTTTTATGTGTTGCTTCCCTCTGGAAAGTCTGGTTTCCTTCCTTGCCTGGGTATTTTTGTCATTGCCCAGTTGGTTGGTGCGGTCAGCCATGTTCCGGGAGGAATCGGGGTGTTCGAATCGATGATCATGCTTGCTCTTTCTCCTCGTATTCCTTCCGATGCCCTGTTCTGTGCCTTGATCGCTTACCGTGGTATTTATTATCTTGCACCATTGCTGGTTGGAATTCTGGCGTTTCTTATCCATGAGATGTATATCCAACGAAAAGTTATCGGCTCCGGTGTCGTCAAAACTTCCCAGGTCCTTGCTCCGTTCATTCCGACGGTCCTTTCCTTGTTTGTCTTTATCGCAGGAGTCGTACTGATTTTTTCCGTGGCGACACCTTCAATTAAGACCAGGTTGATGTCCCTTAATCCATTCATTCCTTTGCAATTGCTTGAGATGTCACATTTTGCAGCAAGTATTATCGGATTGGCCTTGTTGGTGGTTGCGGATGCCCTGCGTCGCAGAATAGACGGAGCCTATTATCTTTCTATAGCATTGCTTGTTGTTGGTGCAGTTTCTTCCCTGTTGAAAGGCTTCGATTGGGAAGAGGCGATGGTCTTGTGTTTTGTCCTGCTGTTGCTACTTCCTTCCCGGCGGTTGTTCTATCGTCATGCCGCCTTGCTTTCCCCTTCTTCAGGGCTTTCCTGGTTTGTCGCCATAGGGACAATTCTAGCGGTTGCTGTATGGCTAGGAGTCTTTTCCTACAAGCATGTGCAATATTCCAATGAGTTGTTATGGGTCTTTGAGTTCAAGAAGGATGTTTCCCGTTCCTTG
>JBAXZS010000012.1:0-22128 GCA_041670175.1 Sphaerochaetaceae bacterium
ATCCTTTCCCCAATTCCAGTTTTATCTTCACCCCAAAGAAGAGCCTGGTTATTGGGAATCACAAAAAGAACTGTACCTCAGAAAAAACCAAACGTCCAGTAAAAAACACGAACAGCCTACTTGTTAGTCCTTCTTTCGTAGAGACAAAGGATAAAGGTCGATAAGAAAAAGCCAATAAGACACCCCACGACGTCACTTACCAAGTCCAGGAATTCCCTGTACCTTCCGAATGAGGGTTGTAAAAGCTCCATGATGACACCTAAAACAAAACAGTAAAGCACCACCAGCAAGAAAGTACGGACAAGCTTTCCCCTCTTAAAGAACCAGATGGTCACCAAGAAGGACAGGACCGCATAGGCACAGGCATGCAGGCCTTTGTCGGCAAAGGGAATCCATTTTACCTGAGGGACTTCGCTTCCATTCTCAAGACTCAGGAAAACAATAAGCATTGTAAAGAACAAGGAGAGAATGGAAGAAAAATCACGGAGCATCTTTTCCGTTCTAGTCCTGACCATAAAGATCCCCCTGGAAAACATTACGTCTTTGCATCTCCCCCTCCAAGCTAAGAAGAAAATTGTTTTTATCCCCAAAATCCCGAGGAGCCGCCAAACGGTGAAGAGGCGTCTCACAAAGAAAACGTTGGATCACCATATCCTCTCTCAGTCTTCTTAAGAAAAAAATACAGGCCTCAATATGTCGTTTCATTGAAGGAACCCCCATCTCTCCTTGGAGGAAATCATCAAGCAAAGCCGTTCCTCCACAAATATCCAGATTATGAATCTTCACAGCCTCGCTCCCGGCTTCATTCAGTAGAGCGGCAGTATGGGAGAACTGCTCATAGGACTCCCCTGGAAGCCCTAGGATGACGTGGGTGCAGACGAGGACTCCCTCTTCGTGAAGCAATTTTGCAGCTTGCAGATAACAATGGCTGTCATGCCCCCTGTTGATGGACGCCAATGTCCTGTCATCAGCACTTTGCAAGCCCAGTTCCACCCATACTTTTTGCACCTTTCCTTGGTAGGATGCAAGTAATTCTGCTTTCTCATGGTCAATGCAATCAGGTCTGGTGGAAACAATCAGCTCGGTGAAGGACCCACAGGAAAGAGCGCTGTCGTAGAGTTTCCGCAGTGTCTCCACGGTACCGAATGTATTGGTCCAAGCTTGGAAATACAGACTTAGCAAGTTTGCATGGTAACGCCTGTGAACAAATTCCGAACCTTTTTCAATTTGCCTGGCGATTGAGGAGCAACGTTCCTCAATGCTTGAATTGTGCCATAGGACATCCTGACTCACCTGATCATTGAATATGCTGAGATGATTGAAGGAGCTTTCCTCTTGCCGCTGGTAAGCGGCCTTGCTTCCCGTCCCGTCGCAATAGGTACAGCCACCACTGCCATCGCTACGGCGATTCGGACAGCCAAAAAGACCATCGACCCCGACACGGTAGACTTTCTGCCCATACGTCTCTTTCAGGAATGCCCCATAGCTACGATATCTCTCACCCATCAGATCAACCCCAACACCACGGAGAACTTGTTCATGCGGGAATAGCCGAAACCCAAGGCGAAATCACCGATAGGCGTATCCAGCCCAAGAGCGGCTAGAAAACCAGCATCAAGCCCAATACAACCGCTGAAGAAAGCATCATCCGGAACAATACCACGATTCTCATAAGGGTCATATCCATCACTGGTGCCAATCTTGGCCTGCAGGATGACCAATAAAGGCATCCCTACAATACTGGCAATTTTTTGTTGGTAATAGACTCCTCCCATAACGATATCCCGACGGAAGGTTGCATAACTATAGCCTGGCATCCCCCAGAAACCACCATAGTCCACATACCCGCTGGAAAGCTGGTAAGGCTCGCGCATCATGCTGAAACTGACATTCAATCCCAAGGTGGACGCTTCATGGACCAATTCAAATCGCTGCCGCCAAGCAAGACGCACACTATACTGCATCTTGCCTTTACATGCACCCAAAGTCCCCAAAGCTTCCAGACTTCCTCCCCTATAGGAGAAAGACTCATCACGGAGATTGTCCCAGATGACACCCAGGTACCCGTTCCCAACCTCAATTATTCGTCCAGTGGCATGAATACGATCCCTGTCCATCCTGACCCCGAACTTCACCATAAGGGTATCAAGGATATCCAGCTTGAATCCCAATTCCATCCTGAGCCCCAGATCCATGGATGCCCCTCGTGTCCAGTTCACGGGATTGCTCATCGGTTCCAGACTTCCCCATTGGAACCTCAACAAGGAATCAAGACGCAAGGTGGAGCGATAGAACCTAAGCAAATCGTATTGTGCTGTAGCCGAGATAAAATTAGTGGCACCAGCATAGAGCTGGGTCCTCAGCCTGAGCTTCTTGGAATACAGTTGCTTGTAATCGACCACAAGAGAAAGAGAAGGAGTGAGCCAGAAATTACCTCCCCCGGGTGTATTATTTGAATATCCTATGGTGGTATATCCACCAAGATAGAAAATATTTTGTGTCTGCTCATATCCTTGCAGACGAATACGAAGAACGGCCTGACCGACTTCAGGTCCCCTGTCCAAGTCAAAGGAAACAGAGGAAAGATTATAGAAAACCCTAAGTCTGTCGAGTATCTGGACTAGCCTTTCCTTTTGTGCCTGGTCTAGTCTCTTCCCTACAAAGGTGGAGAACAACTCCTTCTTGGGTATTTCCTCACCTTCGAAGGGGGAGAGATTCTGAATCTCCACATCACTGATGATTCTATCCGAGAAAGCCTTGTACGCACCGGTTCTCTCAGGATCATAGGTGATCAGGGTCCCTCCGGCCTTGAGGTAAGCATCCCTAAGAGTCTCGAACTGGACGGACTGTTGTTCACAAATGGTTTTCCCTACCTCATAAATGTCTTTAGCTTTGAAGAAATCCATGGTGCCATACTCGGACACATCGGGAAACAACACAACATCGGCATACGGATACTGTATAGTGCTGTTGCTTTGAACGACCAACACCAGTGTCTGGAGAATCGCAGAGGAAACGCTCTTGATATCCTGCGGCCCCAAATGGCTTACGGCTCCCACATCCACACCAATGACAAAATCGGCACCGAGGTCACGGGCAAGCTTCAAGGGGAAATTATTCACCAGCCCCCCGTCCATGGCATAGGTACCGTCCCCTTGAGGATAAGGGGAAAACACCACCGGAATGGAAATACTGGAACGGATGGCAGTGATAAGGGAACCTTTGCTGTAGAGGATCTGCTGACCACTGACCGCATCGGTGCCAATGCAGCGGAAGGGAGTGGGCAGATGATCAAAATCACTCAGGCCCTCCACATTGGAAAGCAACTTCCCCATCATGTTGAGTATTCCCTGGTCCCCAATCAAGCCAGGAGCGGATCCTATGCCATCCTTGCCAAATCCCAAGGAAAAGATATTGTCCATATCGTAAGTGAAAGGATCGCTCAAGTTCTTGGGAATGCTTGATGCCTTGAAGTTGAGAACATCCATCATATCGGTGTTCAAAAACGTCTCCCTGACTTCCTTGGGACTATATCCTGCGCAATACAAGCCGCCAACCAGCGAACCCATACTCGTACCCAGCACCATATCTATGGGAATACCATATCTTTCCATGGTTTCAAGAACCGCTATCTCCGCAATACCCTTGGCCCCGCCACCGGAAAGGACCAAGGCGACCCTGGGCCGGGCACTGAGACCTAAGCATACCAAGATGACAATCAGGACTGACTCTATTTTTTTCATTGGAATGTTCCTACTACAAAACAGATTTTTCCTCTTACGGACAAGCCTAACCCAGCTCCGTAATTTCCGAAAGATGACAGGACCCCTAATCCAAACAACAATCCTGCATCAACTATCGGTTTTTCACTGAACAAGGGCCCTGTTGCAAAATTCCCAGCAAAAGGATCCTGATTGTTAATCACTCCCGTAGCAAACCGGGCATAGAGATAGAAGGGGCTTCCCACAATGGAACTGATACGGTATTGCCAGGTCAGGTCCACCATCAGGGTATCCTGCCTGAACGTTGACAAACTATAGCCAGGAAGCCCCTCAATCCCACCGATGTCCACATACGACGCGGTCAGTTCATCGGGCATACGCATATATGAAAAGCTCAATCTGTATTTCAGCACCTGTTTCTCATTCTGAAGGACAAACCCCTGTTTTACACGGTAACGAGCACTAAACACAGTCTGGGAGTCTACCCACCCTATGGTCGCCATACCTTCCATGCGAAGACCAAAGCTGCTAAAGGATTCCTGACGCAACGTATCCCAAATGGCATCGAGAGTCACACTTGGCATCATATAGGCATTGTTTGAAGCATGAATCCTGTCATAGCTTATCCCCCCCAATATCCTTATACCGATGCTATCCCCGAAGAAATAGTTGCAACCGAATGAGACATCCACTCTCCAATCCAGGGAAGCGTTACGATTCCCATAGGAAAAGTTGGAAAGAACACTCAGGCTCCCAAGATACACATTGAAGGCACTCGCCACCCCAAACGACTGGGAACCATGGGAGAGGCAAGGGAGAAAAGCACTTATCCCGAATCTATTCCTGTTACCCTGGGCAAAATGCAGCATCAAGTCAAGTCCTTTCTTGTTCAAACTGGCCAGGTCAAAGGTCTCCGATATGTCAGGAAGGAACCATCCCATACTTGCAGGGGTGTTGTTCGATATTCCAAAGGAAGAATTACCTGCGAAATACATTTTATATTGGGCCTTTGCATAACTGTTACAATTGATTATCAAGGTGCAGCTGTCCTCATTGTCATCATTGACCACTTCATAGCTCACCGTAGCAAGCTGGTAGGATATCCTCAGGCGATCAAGATAAAGATTCAGACGATGACGGACAGCCTCATCTTCCAGCGTACATCCCAGGAATGCCTTGAAATTGCTGGGAGAAAGAACGAAGTCCTTTTTCACCAAGGATTTCTCATTGATTATCACTTTACTTATTTTACGGCTCGCCATGGTCTCATAGGCGCTAGCCCTGTTTGGATCCCTTACTATCAGGGAACGTCCCTCATCCTGGACCTTCTGCGCCAAGGCCCTGAACTTATCATCATTGGCCTCGCAGGATTCCCTCCCTTTCTGGATAATCTGCTTATAACTTGCAAAGTCCAGGGTCTCGACATCTCCCACTTCAGGAAAAAGCAAGATGTCAGCCAAAGGATACTGACTTACGGAATTGGTCTGGGTGACCAGCACCAAGGATTGGACCATTGCCGAAGTCAAGTCGTCCAGGTCCTCAACCTTGAGCCGTTGCAACGCATTCACATCCATCGCCACAACGTAATCGGCACCAAGATCCCTGGCTAGCTTGATTGGAAGGTTGTCCACCAGGCCCCCGTCCATCGCCAAGGAACCGTTCTCCTGAGGATAAGGAGGGTAAACCAAGGGTAGGGAAATACTGGAACGGACCGCAGTGATCAAGGACCCTCTCTCATAGACTATCCGGTCTCCGCTAATCGCATCCGTGGCGACCGCTCTGAAAGGAACGGGGAACTTGTCGAAATCAACAATGCCTCTCGCCTTGGAATAAAACCCATTGAGCAGGGCAAGAAGCTTTTGGTCTCCCAACAGGCCAGGGGCAGTCCCTATTCCCTTTGAGGAGAATCCAATGGTCCCTACATTGTTGGCAAGCCCCACAAAAGGCTCCGGCAACACAAAAACGGGAAGAGTCACGGGCTGAACCAAAATATTCAAAAGATCCTGTGACTCAATCAATGAAATAATCTGCTTAGGGGAGTATCCGACGCAATACAAACTTCCAAGCAAGGCCCCCATGCTGGTTCCAAGCACCAGATCCACAGGAATCCCCAGCTCTTCCATCTTCTCAAACAAGGCTATCTCAGCAAACCCCCGGGCTCCTCCGCCTCCAAGAACCACAGCGACTTTGCCATCGTTGGCAAACACATCCAAAGCCAGTGCGCACACAAGGACAATAGCCGCCAGTCTTTTCATTTTTCACCCCAGTTTGGCTGTTAAAAACGCATTGTCTCCATTGACAAATGCCAAGGCATCCATCTCGTTTTTCATCTGTCTTTGTAATCTGGTCACCCACAAAAGACCTTCTGAGGTTGCTATTGCAACACCCTTCTTCTTGTCCCTGGCAACCACGGAACCACAAGAAAAACCAGGAGGAACGGGTTGCGAACAATCCTTATCCACCGCACAGATGAATAAAACCTCCCCTTTATATACTGTCGAAGCCTTAGGCCAGGGATACATGCCCCTCACCTGAGCGTTGATTGAATGCGCACTTTGTCCCCAATTGATGATCCCATCCTGATGACTGACCATCCTGGTATAGGAAGGCTCTCCCCTCTGAGGGGTGAACACCAAAGGTCTGGACAAGGTATCGACGGCCAAGGAGGCCGCCAATTGGGAGACCTTCTCAGTAAGCGAATCCACCGTCTCCGTCCCATCCAAGGGGAAACGGGTGACTGCGGCAATGGCTCCGCTATCCATCTCACTGGCAATGGCCTGCAAGGAAATCCCTGTCTGGTCAAGTTCCTTGAGGATGGCTCCCTGGATAGGAGAAGGCCCCCTCAACTCAGGAAGCAGGGATGGATGAATATTCAACTGGGCATAAGGAAACAAGGAAAGAAATTTAGGACCGAAAAACTTACCATAGGCAAAACACACCAAGGTATCACAATGATATTCCTGGATCATCCCCCTCTCTTTACTCCCAAGATGCTCGAACTGCAAGACAGGCAAACCCAAAGTGAGAGCCTGCTCCTTCACAGGGGAAAAAACCAAGGAGGCCTTACGTTTTTGCGGCCTGTCAGGATTGGTAAGCACAGCACCTATCTCAAAATGCCTGTTCAAAGCACACAGGGTAGGGACTGCAATCATAGGAGTACCTGCGAACAATATACGCACTACTTAGACCTCTTCTTACCCAGATGGTTCTTCTTCTTATAGGCAAGGATCATCTTCTCTTTTTGCTCCGCATCCAAATGGTCGATAAAAAGCACCCCGTCCAGATGATCGTTCTCATGCTGTATCGCACGAGCAAAAAGCCCGTCGGCGGTAACGGTAAAAGGCTTTCCCGTCACATCCTGAGCCTGCACCGTCACGTTTGAAGGACGAACAATATCATGCCAGACGCCGGGAATGGAAAGACACCCCTCCTCCATGGCGACAGTCTCCAGTGAGGTCTGGATTATCTGAGGGTTGATAAATGCCTGCTTGACCTGGTCATGGATCTGAATAACGAAAACACGTTGGGATACCCCGACCTGGGGGCCTGCCAGCCCCACGCCATCAGCCTCGGACAACGTCTCGAACATGGCATCGGTCAAAACCTTAAGGGCATCATCAAATTTTGTGACTGGTTCACATTTTTCAGAGAGCACATCCTCTCCTAATTTATAAATATCTAACATACGCTTATGATACCAAGAGCAAAAACAATGGTCAACAAAGAGAGGTTGCTAAAGCATCTGCAAGGGATCAATATCTATCTCTATGTAAATACCCCGGTTCGCCTTATACAAGGACAAAGAACGAGCTACCAGATTCTGGACAGCGGAGGCGTCAGGACAACGAAGCAGGATATGATGCCTGAAGTAGCATCGTTTCTTCTCCATCGGGCATTCAGTATTGCACATCACCTCAGGAATCTCATTGCTTTTGATCTGAGGAACCAAAGAGAGGATAAGTTGCTCCAATTCATCAGAGGCGCGGACCACCATGGCCTCATCCTTGCCTCGAATCACCAAATTGATAAGGCGGCTGTAGGGTGGGAACCCTGTCATCTTACGATTTTCCAACTCCGAGGAAAAGAAACTTTTCAGTTCCCCCCTCTGGGCGGATACGACAGCCTGGTTCTCAGGATGATAGGTCTGTATGACCACACGTCCCTGGTCATTATACCTGCCAGCCCGCCCACTGACCTGGGTAAGCAAATCGAAGGTTCTCTCCTGGGAACGGAAATCAGGAAGGTTCATACTACTATCAGCCAGAACAATACCCACCAACTGGACCAAAGGAAAATTCAAACCCTTGGCGACCATCTGGGTCCCAAGAAGAATATCAATCTCCCCCTTTTTGAAACTCTCAAGGACTTTTCCCATTTTTTTCTTATCTTTGGTGCTGTCAGCATCAAGACGAGCGATTGTGGCATTTGGAAATAAATTGTGAACCTGGGCCTCCACCATCTCGGTCCCAAAGCCGCTGTAGCCAATATCCAGTGAATGACATTCGGGACAGATATCCACAGGTCTGGTATGGTATCCGCAATAATGGCAGACCATCTCATTGGTACTCTTATGATAGGTCAGGGAAACAGAACAATGGGGACAGGTCATCCCATACCCACAGCTTTTACAATGGAAGTAATAGGAATACCCCCGTCGATTCAAAAAAAGCACTACTTGCTTCTTCTGCGACAAGGTTTCGCGCATTTCCTCTTCCAAAAGAGTGCTGATCACTTCTTTTTCAGTACGCATGTCCACCACGGTGACTTTGGGCAAGACACCTCCGGCTACTCGCCGGGGAAGCTCCAACAGCTGAATCTTATCCTCAGTGGCCAATTTCCAGGCTTCCAGCGAAGGAGTAGCTGAACCCATCACCAATGTGGCACCACAAGAGGCACATCGTCTCTGAGCGACCTGGCGGGCATGATAGCGCGGAGTGTTGTCACTCTTGTAGCTATTCTCATGCTCCTCATCAATGATAATCATCCCCAATCGCTCAAAAGGAGCGAATACCGCACTCCGTGCCCCGATGGCCAAGGAGACCTCCCCGCTTTTGATCTTCCTCCATTGGGTCATTCTTTGGCTTTCAGTAAGTCCACTATGGAGAATAGCGACCTTCCCGTTGAAACGGGTGCTCACCAGACGGGCAAGCTGATGGGTCAGGGTTATCTCGGGAACCAAGTAGATGACTTGCTTTCCTGAAGCGATTACATGCTCAGCGCATCGGAGGAACACCTCGCTTTTCCCACTTCCCGTGACTCCGTACAGGTAATACATCTTCCTTTTTGCCGCATTGATGGTATCTATCGCCATCTTCTGACTCTCAGTGAGAGACAACACCCTGTCCGTTAGAGGATCCTCCTCAACCTCCAGGGCTGGAGTCCCCCTATCCTTCTTGCCACCAGGAATCATCATGCTCAAGGCCTCGCCTTGGCTGCAGAGATAGAAGCGAGCCATCCACAGGGCCAGGTCAACTTCATTTGTCCCAAACACAGGAGCGCTGTCAATCACCCTCTTGATGGGAAGGACCTTGTACGAAGGCGAGACGGAATCGCTAAGCGCAACGGTATATCCGGTAAGCTCCCTTCCCGCGAAAGGGACCCTCACCCGCATACCCACCGATAAGTCCATATCCTTGGGAATACTGTAGGTAAACCCATCCTTCAGTGGAAGATTCAACAATATCGTTGCAAACTCCGCCATCATGACCGTCCCGGAATGGAAAGGTTGAGGAAAGAAGCGATATGTTTCATATCCTCCCATACCGGACGTCGTAAATTGGGATTACGAAGTACCCCGGCAGGATGGTAGGTCACCAAGGCGGGAATCCCTTTGACTTGATAGAACTGCCCCCTCAACCGTCCAACCCCGTTGGGATTCTCCAAAAGGGCATGAGAGGCGGTAGCGCCACTGAGCAAGATCATCCTGGGCTGGATCAGTTCTATCTGCCGCTTCACATATTCAATGCAGGAAAGGATCTCATCAACCTCAGGAGTCCTGTTTTCCGGAGGTCTGCATTTGATAATATTGGCGATGTAGACGTTATGTTCCCTCGATAGCCCGATGGAGGCCAACCACTTGTCCAGATACTGTCCCCCACGGCCCACAAAAGGGCGTCCTGTGGCATCTTCGTCAGCACCAGGTCCCTCGCCTATGACCATGACCAAAGGATGCATGACCCCTTCCCCGAATACCGTATTATGCCGGGTTGCTTGCAACTTGCACTTGGTGCATCCTTTTACCATACATTGCAATTCCTCAAAGGAACAATCCTTGGGTAGTCTTCCCTCTGTACTCACTTCAGGGACCCCCTCTGCGGTACGAGATGACTTACTTGCGGTCCTTGCGTAGTCCAACTCGCTTTTCTTCAGAGGGGAATGAGAAATATACGCCTTGCATTGGTCACACAAAAGAGAAAAATCCTCCATCGCCTGCTCAAGTTCAATCTCTTTCATTCGCTTGCTCCTCAAACCATTGATACTCATCAGGATCATAACTAATTCTTAGCAGATACAAGCCCCAAGGGCTTGCCGTACGGCCACTGAGAGAACGTTCCCTGGAGAGGAGGATCTTTTGGAAATCCTCAGGACTTCTCCCCCCTTCCGCATATTGCACCATGGAACCGACCAACGACCTCACCATTCTGTACAAAAAGGCATTCCCTGTGATGGTATAGGTCAGCATATCGCACGAAAAGCTATCCTTCTCCAATCTCCAATAACTTTCGTAAATATCCCGTACCTTGCTTTCACATTCATCGTGACTACTGCAAAAAGTGGTGAAGTCATGCGTCCCTCCAATCATCTTGGCATAGGAATCCAGCAATCCTTTATCCGGGAAATCATGTATCGACCATACCCGATGATAATCGAAAGCAGTCATATCCTCGGTTCTCTTGATAAAGAAGCGATAAGTCCTTGCCATTGCGGTAAAACGGGCATGAAAGGTACCATCAGTCTCGCAACTGTCCTGAATACGGATGGACGGGGGAAGCAACGCATTGAGCCGAGGTTTGAAAGCTTTTGCGGGAATACGGGAAGAACAAAGATCAAAATGACAGACCTGTCCTATGGCATGGACTTTGCTATCTGTACGACCGCTGCCTATGACATCGACATGAAAACCCAACATCGTCTCCAAGGCCTCTTCAAGCACCTGCTGGATAGTGGTGCCATTCTGCTGTATTTGCCACCCTTGATACTCTGAACCGTCATAACTGACGGTCATCTTAATCCTGCGTTCCCCTTCTTTGAGACTTTCCAAGGCTGGCCGTCGCCAGTCACTGCGCGCCATCGGCTTTCCCTTGCAGAAGCACCATGGCGGCAGCCATAGGACTGTCATGACTTATGGAAATGAGCACCTCCCGGTCACCAAGTTTTTCCTTGGCACTTCCATAAAGAACGATATAAGGCCGGCCATTCTCCCCATTCTGTGTGCAAATCTCATGAGGAAGAAGCCCGAGCATCCCGCATCCAAGAGCTTTGCCGAACGCTTCCTTGGCCGCAAAGCGACCTGCAAGATACTGGTTACGACTTGAGGAGACCGCACCTGATATCTCCAAAGCCTGCTTGAGTTCCAAAGGATGAAAAAGCTTCCTCAATGCCGTTTCCGACAAAGAGGCCATTCTGTCAATTGCAACAATATCGATACCAATTCCTTCTATCATTGTCTGCCTCCTTCGGCAGAGGTCTGGAACATCACCCTGAAGCTGGTTGGAATAGCCTCAATGCTGATGCCTCCATTGACAAACACATCCTGTGCATAGGTGAGCCTGACCAAAGACGAGGCGATGCCGCTGTCTTGCACATAGGAGAAATCGACATCGGCCTTTATGGCTTCAGGATCAACAAGGTAGATGAGATTGTCATCACCCTTGATCTTGATCTGCACAGTACTTGGCACACTACTGACCGCAACCACGCTTGTAGGGATCGTCACCTGCACAGGAATCGTCACAATACGGGAATCCATATCCATCGTGCTGATGAACAAGTAGAAGACCAAAGCCAGGACAACCGAACAAATTTTGGCTATCCAGTTATTGGTAAGTCCTTGAAGAAACTTATTCCGTCTGATCATCGCCACTTGCCTCCTGCTGCAGTTCCTCTGGAGTGATGTCATGATAACTGAATAATGCCAGAAGGATCCGCTTGATGGACGCACTGTCCATGTCGTAATAAAGATTGGCATTATAGGCAATGCTGATGGCGCCAGTCTCCTCGGAGACGACAATCACCACCGCGTCGCTTTCCTCGGCCAGACCAAGGGCGGCCTTATGTCTGGTACCGAAGCTCTTACGGATATCAGTCTGCTCACTTAGCGGAAGATAACAGCCCGCTGAGACAATCCTGCCATCCTCAACAATCATGGCACCATCATGAAGTGGGGTATCATGATCAAATACGGTAAGAATCAAGGAAGTGGAGATATCCGCATCAAGACGGGTACCGCTATCGATGATGTTCTTGATCCCCAGTCTCCGGGGAAACACAATCAGGGCACCACGCTTCTTGTTCACCAATACAGTGCAAGCATTCAACACGCTATCAATCTGATCGCTGGTGGTGGATTGTCCTCCGATGCGGAACAATCTGCTCCTCCCGCTGAACAATTGGGAAAAGGAACGTCTTAGCTCCGGTTGGTATACCACGCAGATAAAAATACACAGAGGTATCACACAGCCTTTGAGCAACCAGCTCAGAGTCTTGAGATCCAAGGAATAGCTGACAGCATACAAGGCAAAGAAAGTAACGGCCACCTTCACTATCTGTTGTGCTTTCGTCTGTGCTATCGCTTCGTAGAAATGATAGAAAAACCAAGCCATCACCCCTACTTCCACTGCCGGCCTAAGGTAACTGAGTACTGTTTCCATGGTTAAGCCCATTGGCTAAATCTCCTTATTCAGTGTCCACACTCTTCCAATTAAGCGTCCTGCTCACAGCCTTGCGCCACAGTCTGATTTTCTTATCCTTGAGTTTCTTATCCATTTTGGGAACCCATCGTTTCTCTTCTTTCCAATGGGAGCGGAGCTCGTCAAGGTTTTTGAACACCCCCACTGACAAACCTGCAACATAGGCAGCCCCCAAGGCTGTGGTCTCCACTATTTTAGGACGAATGACAGGAATTGCCAACAGGTCGGATTGAAATTCCATCAAGGGAGTGCTGTTGGTAAGACCTCCATCCACCTTGAGAGTGGTTATGGGAATGCCGCTTTCATACTCCATAGCCTCAAAGATATCATTGACTTGAAAAGCTGTGGCCTCAAGAATCGCGCGGCAAAGGTGCGCCCGGGTCACAAATCCTGTGAGACCTGCAATCACCCCACGGGCTTCAGACCTCCAATAGGGAGCGAAAAGACCGCTGAAAGCGGGAACTATGTACACTCCTCCACAATCAGGTACGGAAAGAGCAAGCTCATCCAGTTCCTGGGGACTTGAGACAATCTTCAGGTTATCCCGTGCCCATTGCACCAAGGAACCTGCGACCCCGATGGAACCCTCAAGGGCATATACCGGCTTGTCGTCCCCTATTTGATAGGCAACGGTGGTGATAAGCCCCATCTTTGAGGTGATTTTCTTATATCCAGTATTCACCAGCAGGAAGCATCCTGTCCCATAGGTGCTCTTGCCCATCCCTTCGCTAAAGCAGGCTTGCCCGAACAATGCCGCCTGCTGGTCTCCAAGAATTCCACAAACCGGAATCTCAGCATGGAGAGGCCCGTCCATTGTGGTATTGCCATAGATAACCTTCGACGAAGGCATGATCTTGGGAAGAGCCTGCTTGGGGATATCGAAAAGCCCAAGCAATTCATCATCCCACTTCAGGGTGTCAATGTTCATGAGCATATACCGGCTTGCATTGGTCACGTCGGTCACCAAGGCCTTGCCTCCGGTCAGATTCCAGGTCAACCAGGTATCAATGGTACCGAACACAGCCTCCCCTGTTTGGGCAGCCTCCCTAAGTCCCGGGATATTCGCCAGCAACCAGGCTATCTTGGAAGCGGAGAAATAGGGGCTGAAGGTCAAGCCGCATTTCCCCTGAATCCATAATGGGTCCACTTTCTTTTTCAGGGAGTTGATCAGATCGCTGCCTCTGAGATCCTGCCATACTATGGCGTTATACCAGGCTTTCCCGGTCTTGGGATTCCAAGCCAGGATAGTCTCTCTCTGGTTGGTGATCCCGATTCCCTTCACACTCTCAGGAGGCACATCCGCCTTACGCAAGGTCTTTACGATGCACTCACACGCATTATCCCAAATCTCAAAGCCATCATGCTCCACCCAGCCCGGCTTGGGAAAAATCTGTTGATGTTCCAACTGACAGGAAGCGACAATGGAAGCCTCCTCATCAAAAAGTATAAAGCGGGTACTGGTCGTACCCTGGTCAAGCGCACCGATATAATTCACTGGATATTCCTCCACACTGAAAAACAGTATACGGCAAATATCGTTGTTGCCCAAGGGAAAATATCAGGTATGTTTGTTCTCCTTTTGAAGCCTTCACTGTTTTACGTGGGTGCCCGCTCAAGCATGAGAACACTTCAAGGCGGTTCAGAATCTTGCAGACGGAATAAATCGGATCTCAAGGAAGGATTGCATGGGATATCAATCCCGACAGCTTTTCTTCTCAGCTTTTTCGGGATTTCGTCATCCCTGTCCACCCTCTTCAAAATATGCATATGAAGTTGAATTCTCCTCCTACTTTTTGTATTGTAAATACCAAGATGACAGAAAATAGGATAGGCTTGGTTTTTGCCGGAGGTGGTGCCAAAGGCGCTTACCAAGTCGGAGTTTGGAAAGCTTTACGCTGTTTTGGTATCGAACCCTACATCAAAGGAGTCTCCGGCACTTCGGTAGGAGCGTTTAATGCATGTCTGTTCGCTACGGGAAATCTGGATGCCGGATATCGTCTTTGGGAGACCGTCACAAAAAAAGATATCCTTTTTTTCAATTCCCAGCAACTTTATGACCTTGCGAAGAAAATCCGGAACGAGTTGCCGAACCTATTATCCACTACCAGGAGGGGCACTCCTTTGTTTCTCCGTGAGCAGATAGGAGTCTTCAGCAGGGAACGTACCCAGCAGATGATCAAGGATGCTCTCTCTGATCCCGTGCTAGAAAAAAGCACGATAGACTGCTATGCCACCTGTTACTGCTGTGAGGACAAGAGAGCTCAAAGTTTCAAGCTCAATCATCTTGACAAGAGAAAAGCGACAAAGATACTCACCGCAACAAGCGCGATTCCTCTTGTGTTCCGAGAAGAGGAGCTGGAGGGAAAGCACTATTATGACGGAGGTATGGATGACAACGTCCCCGTCAGGCCTCTTTACGAGCAGGGAATCAGAAAATTCATCATAGTATACCTGGCCCAAAGGGACTATGTTGATAAGAGCCAATTCCCCTCCTCTTCCTTTGTGGAGATAGTCCCTTCCCTAAGTCTTGGTAACTTTTTCAAAGGTACCTTGAATTTTGATAAGGATACCCTGCAAGCCCACATCAACCAGGGATACCATGATGCAGGGAACCTCTTCGCCCCTTATCCCGATATCGATCAATTATTCGAGGACCAAAAGGATTCCAAGCTTGAGGATACCGAGCGCAAACTAAAGAAAACCATCAAGAAACTAGCCAATAAAACCATTAAGGAAATTGTCAAATAAATACTCTTTCTGCCTTGTTGTTTCGTGATATACTCTTCTTCATGAAACTACGAGAAGTCATTGAAATCACAGAGGCAAAACTCGTTTGCGGTGAAACCCATTTGGACCAGGAGGTCTTGCTGGGGTTTGCCAGTGATTTGATGAGCGATGTCCTTACCTTGTTGGAAGACGACATCTTGCTTATAACCGGATTATCCAACAATCAGAGCATCCGTACTGCTGAAATGAGTGATATCTCCAATATCCTCTTGGTCCGTAACAAGATTCCCAGCCAGACCATGATCGAGATGGCCAAGGAGCTGGACATAGCACTAGTGTGCACGCCTTTCTCGCTTTTCAAGGCAAGCGCGCTTCTTTATAACAAGGGGCTTAAGCCGGTATATTGAGATGCATGCCCAATACAAAGTGCCAGCAAAGGACTTCTCAGTCGCGGGGGCTGCCTCCAGCTCCATCAAACACCTGCTCAAGCAGCTGAACATCAATCCTGTAATCATCAAGAGGATTGTGGTGGCCACCTTTGAGGCCGAGGTGAATGTCATAGCCCACTCCTATGGAGGTGAGGTTATCTTTGATGTTGATGAGAAGGGCGTCACCATACAGGTGATAGACACCGGCCCCGGCATCCCGGACCTTGACCTGGCCATGCAGGAAGGATGGTCCACCGCCTCAGAGGAAGTGAGGGAGATGGGATATGGAGCTGGCATGGGATTACCGAATATCAAGAAAAACACTGACAGATTGGAAATCAAGACCAAGGCTGGTGACCATACCCACATAACCATGCATTTTATCATCTGAGGAGAACAGCGATGAGTTTACTACATCACAGCCTGAAAATCGACCAGGGAATCTGCAAAGGATGCACCCACTGCATGAAACAGTGCCCAACACAAGCCATCCGCATCAGGGATGGGCATGCCCATGTGCTTGCCAATCTTTGTATCAATTGCGGCCAATGCCTCAGGGTCTGCCCGCATGGGGCCATAGGCATCGAACAAACACCCTTTGATGAAATCAACAAGTACAAGGTGCGCATCGCCATTGTCCCTGCCGTTTTCTTCGCTCAATTCACAGATAATTATTCCATGGCACATATCTGCCAAAGTATCTACCGTTGCGGTTTCACCCATGTATATCTTGCGGAGACAGGCGTGGATGTCCTGAATCTGCTGCAACCCATGACAATAGACCCTCATAGCCTGTTGATCAGTGATTATTGCCCGGCAGTCCAAAAACTCATCCAGATGAGATATCCCCTTCTGCTGGGAAATATCAACCTTAGGCGCACCCCCTCCCAGGTGATGGCTTTGTTCGCACGGTTCGAGCAGAAAACCAAGGAGTTGGATACCAGTGAGATAGGCATTTTTTATTTCACCCCTTGCGCAGCCAAGATAGCAGAGATAAAAACAGCAGGAAGCGACGGGAACTCCCTTTTCCAGGGAGCCATCAATTTTGATACTGCCTACAACAAGATCAGAAGCATCCTTGGCACGTATAAGAATGTCGACGACAAGCTTCCTAGCACCTTCACTTTTCCGCTTTGTACCAGCAAGGCAAGTCAATGGAGTACCGTCAAAGGGGAATGCCATGGCATCAAGGAGCGGGCCTTGGCTGTCGACGAGATGCACAATGTCATTGAGTTCCTGGAACAATTGGAAGAAGAGGAGAATACAAACCTGAATTTTCTGGAGCTGGATGCTTGCGCTGAAGGTTGTGCGGGAGGAGTACTCACTGTGCGAAACCGCTTTCTTGCAAACGAACGGCTCAGGCACTGGGGTCAAAGCCTCCCCACCGAGCTCAGTGACGATTTACGGGAACGGATCGAACTGCAAAGAGAGAATCTCAAGGGCAAGCTCGTGATGGAACAACCCCAGAGTTCCGAAGCCCTTGCGTGGGATACGGACACCTCAAAAGCCCTGCACAAGATGGAGAACTCACGCAAGATCCTTTCCAGTCTTCCTGGCATTGATTGCGGTCTTTGCGGAGCCCCCACCTGCAAGGCTCTCAGCGAGGACGTCGCCAAGAGCGAGGCTTCCATACGGCAATGCGTCGTGCTCAAACTCAAGGAGCCGAAGCAACTTAACCAACTTGCCAAGATATGGGGGGAACGGTCTAAAGCGGAAGATCCTGTCCTTGACACGAAAGGAACGGAAACAAAGCCTGCTCTTTCTTAAGCATCGAGGAAGAGCAGAGCACCACACGGGACTGTCCCTCCTGGGCTTTCTCAAGCAAGCTCCTTACCGCTATCTGGATGACTTCCTCATCAACCTGCAGCATCTGCTGTCTCCGTATCCTCCGCTGTGCATCAGTATAATGGAACAGGATTCTTCTAAGGGAACGTAGGGCCTCTGCTTTAGGAGACAAAGGTTTTAATTCACTTCCAATATAGATTATCTGGGCATTCTCAATCTCTTTCTTTGGTACTTTCTCCTTGGCATATTTCTCAAGCATATTGACAAAATCAAGGAAGGAACCACCTATCCGTGGATCTCGATAGGTGCTGAACACAAAAAGATTCTCCTGCACCTCGGTACGGCTATCAACTCCGTAGGCGCCTCCTTTGAGACGGACACTCGTCCATAAATCGTTGGTGCTGAGTATCTGTCCGAAAAGAGTCTGCGCCACTTCATTCAAGGTGGAGGAATGATCGCTATGCAGGGCATAGCAACAGTAACTCACATTCGAGGGGAGAAGGAAAGCATGCATCGACTGTTCTCCCTTCTGAATGAGGAAATCGTGGTTCCTATCGACCCGCACAACATCCACCCCAAGGGGAAAACTTTGCAAGAAGAGAGCAAGCTTGTCCTTGCCTTCATTCACAAAGCCGCTCTCACAGCAAAGCTGGACTCTCATCCTGCTCCGCTGGAAAAGCTTATGCCCTATTGCCTTGAAGTCCTTTGCCAGCTGAGGAATCCGCTCATCACCAATCCTGCTGAGGAACAACCATTGGGAAAGACCGCCTAAAAGCTCGCTTTCCATAAGGGACGCATTGAAACAGGATGTCGCTGCCTGACAAGCAAAATTGCTGGCGCTATACATCACATTGTCGGCATAATCCCCCTTGATATCCACCAAGGCAGCCTTGATCTGTTTCTCATCGGTAACGTTTGCTTCCTGAAAAAACATTGAAAGGAAGGAATAGGCTTCAGAAGTATCAGAAGGAAGGGTCTTCAGCTGAATAAGGAATATCGCCTGGCTTCTCCCATCTATAAAATCCGAACCATTGTCGATATTCATCCCAAGGCCACCGGTCAATTGTTTAAGTTTGATGGATACTTGGCTAAAATCCATCTTTCCAATACCTGTCATCTGCAACACCCGGGCATACAAGGGGAGAAGCAGCAGTTCCTCAGTACTAAAATCAGCAAGGTCCAGGGCTATGTTGGTATATACAACTGAATTGGTGAACAGGGTCTTGATATATACGGGGCACTTGGCGATTGTATCCATCTCGTAAAGGTCTTCCTTTATTTCACAAGGCAGGTCCCCGATTGTCAGGTGGGGAATCCCTTGCAAATGCTCAAAGGTGTCAGGTGTATTCTCAAAACGAAGGAACTCTTCATTTTCCTGAGAGAGAAAAGGATGCTCCCCAAGAGCCTTCAAGGCCCTCTGGGCGATGGTTTCCCGCTGATTCCTGAGATATGAGACATCGGGAATCACAGAGACCAGCACGCGGTGATGATTCTCCAATAAATGCTTCTCCATCCAATGCTCGAAATAGAGAGGATCGCTCACAAGGCAGGCATCCAAAGCATCCAAAGCGGAAGAGACCTGCATGGTCGCAAAAGGACCGCACCCGGCCATCCAGCCATGCAGGCTCCGGTCCATGACCCGCAGACCCTGAGGGATGGAACCTGATATCTCCTGTTGCTTGAACCGTTCCCGTTTCAGGCACCCTGCAATAGCCTGCTTATCGATTCCCTTGGCAACAATGGATTGCAAGGTGGAGAGAATCAAGGATTCAACAGCCTCTCCCTTTCCTTTCTCAATGCCTTTGAAACCAACCATGAATGGCATTTGAGGATAATCGGCCACCATGCCGCTTTCCGGAGAGATATCCTCCCCTAAGCCGGAGTCCAAAAGGGCCTTGTACAAGGGGCGGCTGCTGTCGCCAAGAAGCAAATCCACCAACACCGACAAGGTGACCACCTCCAGGTTATCCTTTGAAAATGTGGTTGCCCAGGCAAGGACAATGGATCCTCCATCCTTCTTGCTTTTCTCCTCGGCAGGAGAAGAGAACACCACACTGTGGTCTTGCTTCCATGCATACGAGGGACTCTCGGCAGGTACTTCCTTTTGCCTTGTGAGATTGCAAAGATATCCCTTGTCCAACCTGGAGAGAATGCTTCCCATATCATTGTCGCCATAGACCAGCAACTTGCAATTGGAGGGATGATAATGCTCCTTGTAAAAGGTAAGATACCTTTCATAATCCAAGCCAATGATGGCACAGGGATCCCCTCCTGCATCATGTTGGTAACACGAATTGGGAAACAATGCCCTTATACTGTTTCTTGAGAGGATATCATCATGATCCGACCAAGCACCAAGCATCTCGTTGAAAACCACTCCTTCAAAATGGGCTCCCTCCTTATCCTTTATTAGGCGAACACCTTCCTGGAGGAATGTCTCCTTTCGCAAAAGAGGGTGGAATACCGCATCGCTATATACAGAAAACAAATTGTCAAAGTCTTTTGCCAGGGGGCTTGCGGCGAGATAGACGGTCTTGTCGGGATAGGTCATGGCGTTCATGTAGGTATTGGTGCTACCTTTCTCCAAAGTCATGAACGGGTCATGCACTGCATACAGTTGGCTACCGGAAAGAGTACTGTGCTCAAGGATATGGGCAACTCCGCTATCATCATAAGGAATCGTCCGAAAAACATAACTAAAAAATTGCTCGGTATCCTTGTTCTCCACAAAGCAAACCTCCATGCCTGTCAGGATATGGACAAAGCGGTACCCTGTCGCTTGGTAATCGGCAAGAGGACAGGTTTCTTGTAAAATAAAACCGTGGATTGTATCACCCACATTCATAATGCTGTTTTTTTTCATGTATAGAAGACAGTAGCATTGTTGTAGGTCATTGACAACCCCGGATCTGATTCCTACAGTATGGGGTATGTACTACCTTGGAGCACATACAAGTATATCCGGGGGCTTGGAGAATGCAGCCAGGAACGCCTTTGCCCTTGAGGCCAATGCGTTCGCGATGTTTACCAAAAACCAGCGTCAATGGAAAGCCCCCGCTCTGAGTGAGCAAGCCGTTGAGGATTTCAAGCTCTGTCTCAGATCACTTGGATTCGGACCTTCTCAGGTCCTGCCTCATGACAGTTATCTGATCAATCTGGGAACACCCGACCCGATCAAGAGGGCGAACGCCCTGGACGCCTTCATCCAAGAGATGGAGCGGTGCCGGCAATTAGGGTTGGATAGGCTTAATTTCCATCCTGGAGCCCATCTGAACCAGATCAGCGTACACCAATGTCTCAGCAATGTCGCCCATTGCCTGGATTCCGCCGTCGAGACCGTCCCTTCTGTAATGCCTGTGATTGAGACCACCTCGGGACAGGGTTCCAATGTGGGTTCGACGTTCGAGGAAGTGAGGGACATCATAGGTCTTTGCAAGTATCCGGACAAGCTGGGGGTATGCATCGATACCTGCCATATCTTCGCCGCGGGTTACGAGCTCCGGACCAAAGAAGCCTTTCTTGGGACCTTCGACCATTTTGACAAGGTCATCGGTCTCGGCAAGCTCAGGGGGATGCATCTTAACGATTGCAAGAGCGCATTCTCGAGCCATGTCGACAGACATGAAGGACTGGGCAGGGGGAACATCGGCAAAGAGCCTTTTACCTGGATCATGCAGGACCGGCGTTTTGAGAATATCCCTCTCATTTTGGAAACACCCCATCCTGAATTATGGAAAGAGGAGATAGCCTTTCTTCGAAAGGCAGGCGAATAATGAGAATAGATACAGGAAAATTACTGTTTGGACATCGTGGATACAGCAGTGAACGGGCCGAGAACACTTTGGAATCGTTTCAGAAATGCATTGATGAGAAGATTCCCGGAGTGGAACTTGATGTACATCTTTGCGCTACAGGAGAACTGGTGGTGGCCCATGATTCCTCCCTGAAGAGGACCGCCGGGAAAGACATGCTTATTGAGCAGACAAGCCTGACCCGGCTGAAAGAGCAAAATGTAGGGCAATACATGAATCTGAAGGGTCAGATACCTTTGCTCAGCGAGGTATTCGCAGCCAGCCAGGGCAAGCTTTATTTCGATATCGAGATAAAGGATGGAGGATTCAAGGATATCGGCCTTGAGAAGAAGCTCTGGGACACCATCAGGGAATACCATATGGAGGATAAGTGCCTGATCAGCTCTTTCAATCCTATCGCCTTACGTCGTTTCAATACCATCAGCAAAAGAAAGCTGGATACCGCGGTGATATTCAGATGTGCCGATGATGTACCGAAAATCCTCTGGCATGGAAGATGCCGGCATCTGGCAAAATGCACGTATCTGAAACCCGACTATCATGAGATAGACCAGAGGATGATGGACACCTTAGGAAAAAGATATCCCATCGTCGCATGGGCTGTAGATGACACAGAGGAGGCAAAACGCCTGCTTGGCCTGGGAGTGGCGGGTCTGATCTCAAATCGCCCCGCAATCCTACATGAATTGATTAAGTAACGAGGTGGCAATCCTTCCAAATTCAATGAGAGCGTCGTCCTCTGTGG
>JBAXZS010000013.1:0-21513 GCA_041670175.1 Sphaerochaetaceae bacterium
GGACACCCGGGACAAAGACGTTGTCGATGATATGGCCGACGGTCTTGCCGTTCACAGGAAGATTCCTGCCGTTCTCCCTGCGGCAGCCGACCCGCTGGATCACGGCATAGCGCTTGCAGCCTGTTCCGTTGTCGATGACAATGGTGTTCCTAGGCCTCTCCACGTTTCTGATCTCCTCCGGTACTGCCATTGAAAAATCCTCCTTTATATAGTTAGTATTATAGATTATATACTATATAAAAGCAATCTTTTTCGATGATCCTGTGCAAAAACGCTCCGCTTTTCAGCATGAAAACAGCAACCGGCATAACCTTAGGTGATGCCAGCTGTTGCCTGATGCCTGTGTTGTTGATGATCAGAAAGGAGAAACTGCTTCTGCCGTGGTTTTATGCACAGAGAAATGCAGTTTGCATAGTGTAGAAAATTGGGAAACCATTAATTAAAGCAATAGAAGATCTCGCGCAGACACACAGCGCTGTTTTTTCTAAGTTTTATACGATTCTCCACCACAAATTCCTGTACCTCAATGAGTCATTATAGATACAAGAAATGGCTTGCATACAGTGCTTGCACGAGCATTTTTCTTCTGGGAATATATATAAGTAAGGCGGATTATAGTAAGACCGAGATGCGATGGCGGCAGGACATGATTGCATCTCACAAGGACTGCCCCTGCATTCCCAATGACCCTGTAACCGGCGGTGATGGCAAGAAAGCCTATACCATGGTTGTGTTGGCAACGAGGGATGATGAAGTTTATGTTTTTTGAATACGAAGACCTGTATGCGCGTAAACGCTTGGATGATTTGGTTTTCCCAAGACTGGAATATCCTGAAAGTGAAGAGGTATAGGCAGACGACAAGGATAAGGTTTTCATTTTTATTGTTCTGTCGGATTCCTTGTTGAGCTTTCTTGCTTTTGCGTGGATAAAGACAAAGAAGATGCCATCCTGATGTAATCTCATTCCATTTCAGGTTTCGTGTATGGCCCAAGTATGACAGTGTAGATTTTTAAGCTCAGGATGATTAGGATTGCCATGATGTATTGTACTTGGCGTTGGCTTTATGTCCTAGTGCTACAGGGAATCCTTGTCAAACATAGGATATGGAAGAAGAAACAAGGAGGAGCTATACCTTTTCCACCATGGACGAATGAGGTGTTGGTTTTGAGCCCCAGCAATCATCACAAAAAAACTTTCAGGAAAACCAGGACTGTGGAGAGGAGATCAAGAAGCTCGGGCCTGTAGCTCGACTTCTCCTTGGCTTTTGCTTTGGTTGCTGCTATGGGATTGTTTTCGATGGGAGGTTGCATCGCATCAAGTCTTACACCTGGAAAAGAAGAGGAATGGAAATATAGTGAGGACTTCCTGTCCAAACTAAAACCAACAAGGGGAAGCAGAACAAGGTAAGAAAAGCCGTCTTTGTGCAGTTCCTCAATGAGTTTTTTATTTCTTATGGCAATATTCACAAGAATATTATATTCCTTTTTAGGATGTTTATACCGAATCAATATTTAGTATTAGCAATACTCAAACAAGGATTACTACTTGTATGCTCAATGGCAAGGGGCTTCCTCCATTTTTCTCCTTCAGGGATTTTCTTGCTGGTCTTATCCCCCATTAAACCATAGTTCGACCCATACGGGAAAAAATCATTTGCGGTATGATTGGAATAAATCTTATTCAAGCTAGTGTTTTTTTTGAGATGAAGCATTTTCTCTTGACAGTTAAAACAGAAAAGAGTATCTTAGCTAACGTTGTTTGATATTCGGCTATAGCTCAGTTGGTAGAGCAGGTGGCTGTTAACCACCCTGTCGGGGGTTCAAATCCCTCTGGCCGAGCAATACGAGGGCAGTCCTTTCGGGCTGTCCTTTTTTTATGGATGGACCTTTTTTTTGCAAACAAGAGGCATGTTCTCGTTCTTGCAATCAATGCAGACCTCGTTGACAAGCGGTGCGCCATTTTTCCAGTCCTGGATGTTCTGAAGTGTTGTTTTTGCAATGTTATACAGGGCGTCATTGGTTAGGAATGCCTGATGGCTTGTCACCAGTACATTGGGCATCGAGATAAGCAAGGCCAATGTCTCATCCTCCATTATTTGAGTAGAGGTATCGTTGTAGAATAGGTTTTTCTCTTCTTCGTATACGTCCAGGGCTGCTCCACCGACTTTTCGTGAACGAAGCGCGTCCAAAAGTGAGTCGCTGTCGATGAGCGCTCCTCTTGAGGTGTTAATCAGAATGACTCCGTCCTTCATAATCTTGAGGGAATCATGGTTGATGAGGTGGTTGGTGCTTTCGTTGAGTGGACAATGAAGCGAAATGATGTCACTTTCAGCAAACAAGGTTTCAAGTGGTACGTATTGTATCTTCAGGGAAGGATCAGGATAAGCATCATAGGCAAGGACCTTCATTCCGAAACCGTTGCAGATATCAGCAAATATTCTGCCGATTTTTCCTGTTCCAATGATACCTATCGTCTTGCCATGCAAGTCAAAACCGACAAGCCCGATCAGTGAGAAATTGAACTCTCGTGTTCGTACATAGGCATGGGGGATTTTTCTTACCAGGCTTAGCAAGAGAGCCATGGCATGCTCAGCCACTGCGTAAGGGGAATATGCGGGGACCCTGACCACTCTTATCCTGTCGCAGGTGGCCTGGATGTCCACATTGTTATATCCAGCACAGCGCATGGCTAGCAATTTGGTACCACTTTCTACCAGTTGGTCTATTACATTCTTATTGATGGTTGCGTTCACAAAGGCGCAGGTCACTTCAAAACCTTTGGCCATTGCCGCAGAATGTTCGTCAAGTTGGGAATCCACGTAGGTGATATCCACACCATACTGTGCCTTGAGCTTGTCAAAGTTGACCTTGTCGTAAGGCTTTGTGTCGAAAAAGATAACTTTCGTCATAGCAAGTCTCCTTCTTGATTCAATATACAACTACAAATTGGTTTCGCACATACGAAAAGCAACTCTTTTTTAAGAGAGTTGCTTTCTTGATTCCTATCCGGTCTCTGTCGCTAGCGGATATTTCGTTGTTGGTTCTCTTGATATACTGCCCAGGTGGAGGAAAGGATGGTATCCAAATCGCTATGTTTGGCTACCCATCCGAGCGTCTCATGCGCGAGAGAGGAAGAAGCGACAAGCTTTGCGGGGTCACCCTCCCTGCGTGCCACATATTGTACAGGGATGCTTTTACCCGTGATCCTTCTTGCGGCGTCAAGTATCTGCTGCACCGACAAACCGCTTTCTGAACCCAGGTTGACTATCAGATTCTTGTGGTTCTTTATTAGGTAGTCCGCTGCCATGACATGGCCCTCTGCCAAATCGGTCACATGCACATAGTCCCTTATTCCTGTTCCATCTTCTGTGGGGTAATCTTTACCAAATACCAACATGTTGGGTCTCTTGCCAATTGCCACCTCCATAACCACGGGTATGAGATTCGCAGGGTTTCTCTCCAGTCCTGTCATCCTCATGTCGCAGTCATACCCAGCGGCATTAAAGTAGCGCAGGGCTGCATAATTCAAGCCTTTGAGCTTGGAGTACCATGCGAGGTTTTCCTCAATGCAATATTTGGTGTATCCGTAATAGTTTGATGGATTCTTTGGGTGCTTCTCATCAACAGGAAGATAAGCAGGCTCACCATATACTGCAGCGGAAGAGGAAAGTATGAAGTTCTTTACATTATGCTTGACGCATTGGCTGATGAGATTCAGGGAACCCGTGATGTTGTTAAGTGAGTACTTCTCCGGTTTCAACATCGATTCTCCTGCAGCTTTAAAGGCAGCAAGATGTACTACCGCATCCCAGCCTTCATTGAGCACCTTGCCGACATGTTCCGCATCAAGGATATCCCCTTCAAAGAAAACAGCCTTGTTGCTGATATTGCCTTTCATCCCACTTGAGAGATTGTCATAGATGCCTACTGTATCGCCACGATCCAAAAAGGCCATGGCCACATGAGTCCCGATATATCCTGCTCCACCGAACAGAAGCACTTTCATAGCTGCTCCCTCCTAATTGAATTTCCTGATGATATCTGATAAAAGCTTGAATTTCTCGTCAAGCAAAGATTTGTTCTTTGCTTCAACAACCAAACGCAGGTAAGGTTCGGTATTGCTTTTGCGCACACTGAACCACCAGAGAGGGAACTCAATGCGGTACCCATCGAAGTCCATTACCTTGCTTGGCTTGTCATTCCTTACAAACCGGTCATACAAGGCATCCATAGCCTCGTCCTTGTGCTCCAGTTTGAAATTAGTCTCTCCGCTGTTTGAATATTTGATGATTTCATCAAGGAAGCTACTGAAGGTCCTGCCTTCCTTTTTCAAGTGTGCGACAACCTTCAGTACAATCAAGGATGCAAGGATCCCACTGTCGCAATTGAAGAATTCCCTGAAGTAATAGTGCCCGGCAAGTTCCCCGCCGAAGATCCCATTGATTTCTCTCAGTTTGTTTTTTGCAAAAGCATGTCCGACCTTCCAGATGGTCACGGAGGAACCGAGTTTTGTCAGATATTCGGTTGTTGAACGGCTGGTACGGATATCGACAAGCGAGTTGCCTTTCTCTGTCGCAAGCAAATCGCTCCCGATTACTGCGGTGATATAGTCGGGTTGCAGGAATCTTCCCTTCTCATCGATGAACATGACCCTGTCAGCATCCCCGTCATAGATGATTCCCACATCGCTATGGTTATCGAGTACCGCCTTTTCAATATCCTTGCAGTTCTTCTCTTCAAGAGGGTTGGGGTCGTGATGAGGGAATGTGCCATCGAGCGTATCGTAGAGATAGTGAGGAGTGTCTCCAAGAAGATCCCTGACGAGCAACGATGACATGCCATTGCTGCAATCGATACTGATATCCAGGTTCTTGAAGTCAGGAACAAACTGTTTTTGGAACTCAAGGTAAGGTGTCCTTGCATCTTTGTCGATGACCTTGCCCTTGTGGGCGCTCCTGATGACCGGATCCTCGTTCACCATGCGTTCCAACTCTTTTAATCCGCTGTCGGAACCTACTGGGATTGCCTTTGCACGGCTGATTTTCAATCCATTGTACTGGGGAGGGTTGTGACTTGCGGTGATCTGCACCGAAGCCTCGGCTTTGAAGAATACAGTCGAGAAGTACACCATGGGCGTAGTGGCCAGCCCTATATTCCATACATCTGCGCCACTGTCGGTGACACCCTCGCAAAGTGCTGATAATATCTCGTCACTTGATAGCCGCACATCACGTCCAACCACGACAAACGGGCTCTTTAGCAGTTTTGGTAGGAAATACCCAATCCTATATACAGTATCCTTGTTGAAGTCAACAGGATAGATGCCTCGAATATCATATGCCTTAAATGCTCCCATCAGTTTTCTCTCCTTTGTTTTCAAGTTCCAGCAGAAAAGCCTTGCGGTCGATGAGTTCGAAAAAATGGACGGTCCCGCCTTTCAATTGCACCATCTCCACAAGCGGCGAGAACACTTTTTGTAAGGCATTCGCTGCTTTGAGACCGCTGTCGTTTTGCCCTTCTTGCGCCATCCTCAATGCATATTTTTTGCTCACTTGCATTGTTTTCTCAATTTCATTGACAGAAAAGCTACCTTCGTATTGGACAAAAGGTGTTGTGTTCTTTTTCTTTTGGAGGGGGATACCAAATATGGAAGGGTTTCTCTCAAAGTCCTCAAAGTAAAAGGTATCCTTACAACGATAAACGAAGACTCCATATTCCCTCACTACTTTGTTGGTGTTCCCGTACCAAGTGGAATAAGTTCGCCAAAGGATGGGCGTGCCACGCTTTGTTTCTAGGGCCTGAATGAAATGTTGGGCATCTTCTTCCATGTAATTTGTCTCCCTATCTAGCTTTTTTTTATAATAACATATAAACTACGTCTCGCAAAAGAGTCTACAGAACAGTTACCATGGATTATAATGAGAAAGATTTCGGAAAGATATTAAAAGGCAATGCATTGAAGATGCGTCGTCTTATGCTCAAAGATGATACAGATTGTATGCGTGTCTATGATAGGAATTTAGAAGCCTTTCCCGTGACCGTGGATCTGTATGGTAAGTATGCCAGGATTACCGATTATAGTTTGGACGGAATGGAAGACAAGACTAGGGAAGTGTGCTGCGATATTGCCAGCCGTATGTTATATGTCCAAAAGGATCATGTGATTTTTTACCACCGTATCAAGCGGATAGGGAGAGAACAGCATGAACTCTTAAACGAAGAGTCGGTGGTGACCACGGTGAAGGAGAATGGATTAGTTTTCACCGTGGATTTGTCCAAGCGTATCGACACAGGCTTATTCCTTGACCATGCGGTAACTCGCCAGATGGTCAGAGAGAATAGTAGAGGGTTGAGAGTGCTCAACTTGTTTTCCTATACCGGAGCTTTTTCGGTATATGCTGCAAGTGGAGGTGCCCAGTCGGTTGTGTCGATTGATCTTTCTGGAACATATACACAATGGGCGAAGAGAAATCTTCAGGATAATGGGTTTCCTGAGGAGTTATTCCCTTGTGTGGCAATGGATGCTTGGAAGTATATTAATGGTGCGGTGAGCGAGGGGAAAAAATTTGATCTGATTATTTTTGATCCACCTTGCTTTTCCAATAGCCATAAGATGGATTCTGACTTTGATGTCCAGCGGGATTATTTGCGTTGGACAAAAGTACTGAATGTGTTGTTGACCGATGGTGGTCGGCTCTTGTTTTCTAATAATCTGGGAAGTTTCCAGTTGAACAAGCGCTTAATTCGCGGATTTGAGGTGAGAGAAATCAGTTCGGATGTCGCAGCTCCGGGCTTTAGTTGCCGATTAGGAACCGCACGAACTTGGCTTTTAGCCAAGACAGAACAGGTGAGACTGAGTAAAGAAGATTTTTTTGTCCCACCAGAAAAAAAGGCTGTGAAGAAACAGCAGGAAGAAAAAATGAGTGAAGAAGAAAAAAAAGAAGATGTAGTCGTAGCAATGGAAACCGAACAGCATGAGGGAGCAGAAGCTCCAAAAGCAAAGAGAACGACCAAGAAGTCAACAAAGAGCACAACAGCCAAAACAAAGAAAATTGCAAAGGAATCGATTGAGGAAACAGAAAATAATCCGGAAGTTCTGATTCCTGTAGTTAAAGAGGCTCCTGTTGCTGAAGAGGCAGCAGTTTCAGCAACTGAAAAAGCTCCTGCTACTGAAGAGGTAGCAGTTCCAGCAACTGAAAAAGCTCCTGCTACTGAAGAGGTAACAGCTCCAGCAACTGAAAAGGCTCCTGTAGCTGAAGAGGTAACAGCTCCTGTTGTTGAGGATGATGTCCTTTCCTTAGACTGGAGTGATGATGAGCCTAAGACCGAAAAGAATGAGGAACAACCAGAGGAAGATAAGCGTTCTGTAATAGATCACGCTTTCAAGCCTCGCCCTTATGGTGAAGGCCGAGAGGAAAAGAGAACGGATTCTGATGACAGGAAGAATGGAGATGAGAATTCTTCTGATAACCGCGACAGACGTCCGTCTTCTGGTGACCGTGGAGGCTTTGGCGGGGATCGCGATAGACGCCCGTCCTCTGGCGACCGCGGAGGTTTTGGCGGGGATCGCGACAGACGCCCGTCCTACGGCGACCGTGACCGCGGAGGTTTTGGCGGGGATCGCGACAGACGCCCGTCCTATGGTGACCGTGGTGGCTTTGGTGGGGATCGCGACAGACGCCCGTCCTATGGCGACCGTGGTGGCAGTAGCTTTGGTGGAGATCGAGACAGACGCCCGTCCTATGGCGACCGTGACCGTGGTGGCTTTGGCGGGGACCGCGACAGACGCCCGTCCTATGGCGACCGTGGTGGCAGTAGCTTTGGTGGGGATCGCGACAGACGCCCGTCCTATGGCGACCGTGACCGTGGTGGCTTTGGCGGGGACCGCGACAGACGCCCGTCCTATGGCGACCGTGACCGTGGAGGCTTTGGCGGGGATCGCGACAGACGCCCGTCCTACGGCGACCGTGACCGTGGAGGCTTTGGCGGGGATCGCGACAGACGCCCGTCCTATGGTGACCGTGACCGCGGAGGTTTTGGCGGGGACCGCGACAGACGCCCGTCCTATGGTGACCGTGACCGCGGAGGTTTCGGCGGAGATCGAGACAGACGCCCTTCCTATGGCGACCGTGGTGGCAGCAGCTTTGGTGGGGACCGCGACAGACGCCCTTCCTATGGTGACCGTGACCGTGGAGGTTTTGGCGGGGACCGTGAGGGTTTTAAGAGGCCTAGCCGTTATAATGACAGCAGTTCTGAGCGCCGTCCTTTCGATGGCAAGAAGGATGATGCTGCACCAAAGCCTTATGGGTTTGATAAATTCCGTGAGACAAAGACCCGTGGTCAGGAAGAGGATACGAACTCATTTTTCTGGCTTGAGAACAAGGATAAGAATGGCGGTGATGACAAATAGTCCCTGCCTTTGATTTGTTGGCTACCGGTTGCTGATTTCGGCGATCGGTAGTTTTTTTTGTATTGACTATTATTTTTTAATGATATATTATCCTAAAAGATAGGAATTATTGATAAATGAAAGACAAACGACAGACAATTCAGAAGAATTTGGTACTCAATGTAGTCAGGGCAAGTGACAATCATCCCAGTGCTGAGGAAGTGTACCAAATAGTAGTAAAGGATCATCCTTCTATTAGCCGTTCCACGGTATACCGTAATTTGCATAATCTGGTTGATGAAAAGCAGATAAGATTGGTCCAGGTCCTTAACGGTCCTGAGCATTTTGACAAGACACTTGCCATGCATTATCATATTCAATGTACGGAATGTAATCGTGTCAGTGATATCGTTGTGCGGACTGCAAATGATTCTGAAACTATTGTTGAAAGTTCAGGATACCTGGTGAAAAGCAAGGAAATACTCTACCTGGGGATTTGTCCCGATTGTCAAGAGAAAATTAAAAAACAGGAATAAGGAGAAACGGTATGGAATTGAAAGGTTCTAAGACAGAGAAAAATTTGGCAGCTGCGTTTGCTGGTGAGTCACAGGCAAGGAACAAGTATACCTACTTTGCTTCCAAAGCAAGGAAAGAGGGGTATGAGCAGATTGCAAATCTTTTTGAAGAAACTGCGGGAAATGAGAAGGAGCATGCAAAGATTTGGTTCAAGTTACTCCAAGATGGCGGTGAGATTGCCGATACGAAGACCAATCTGAAAACCGCAGCAAGCGGTGAGAACTACGAATGGACCGATATGTATGTCTCTTTCGCCAAGGAAGCCAGAGAAGAGGGTTTTACCAAGATCGCTACACTTTTTGAGATGGTCGCTGCCATTGAGAAAACCCATGAGGAAAGATATCTTGCCTTATTGAAGAACGTGAATGAGGGATTGGTGTTCTCACGTGATGGTGAGCAGGTATGGAGATGTTCCAACTGTGGTCATATCGTTATTGGCAAGAAGGCTCCTGGAATCTGCCCTGTCTGTGGACATCCTCAGGCCTATTTTGAGCTTGTTTCAAAGAATTACTAGGCCATGGTTTCTTAAAAGATATGGCGGGGAGTTGCCCCGCCTTTTTTTATTCGTGCAAATCGAGAAAACTCAAAGGATTCTTGTGGGCAAAAAGCAGGATATCCTCCGTGGAAAACGGGGAACGTTGAAAAAGCTCATAATACTCGGTGTAAGACTCCATCTTTAAAAGATTAATGGAATAGTCTGAACCAAAAAGCATTTTCCCCATGAGTGATTTTCTATCCTGCTCGTTCTGTCCATCCAGATAGTTTTTCAATTCGGTATAGAAAGACGGATTGGTTCCTGAAAACGAAAAATCACTGTAGACATTGGGAAACAGCTTGATAAGCTCGGTTATCTGGTAGAACCAAGGGGATGAAGGCAACTGTTCCGCCTGTGCCGCAAGGGCTGAGAGGGAGACTTTCGCCTGCGGACTATATTGCCAACCGAAATGTGCAAAGTCAATCTTGAGAGTTGGGTATTCTTCCAGGGCTGCCCTGTAATGATTTGGCTCTGTCAGGCTCCATGCGTTCTTGGAAGGGAGTATCCTGAAGCCTTGGTCATCGCAATGGGTAATACAAGGTACGTTGTTTTTTGTACAGAACTCATAGATGACCTTGATCTTGGCCCGCTCCTTCTTGTCATTTGGCCATGCGTCGAACCCGAGAGGTGGATAGAATTTCAAACCGTAGAATCGCTTTTTCGTATGTTTCTCACGCACGACTGTGCCGTCTATGACCACATAGGTCTCCAGCAACTTCTCAATGGTATCAAGGTCATGAGCAATCGGGTTGATTCCTAATAAAGGAAAAATATCAAAAAGACGTTCTTTCCGTTCTTGATAATAAGATTCAATGCCTACGATGGTATCTTCCGCATAAGTGATTATCTTCTTGGTCTCTGAAGACGGGGGATAGTAACACTTTTGCTTCTGATCAGCGGTAATGGAAAAGTCCATTAGAAGAGGACAAAGGGCAACCCTGTCAAATTCCCTATCCCTGAAATGGAACTTGCCATCGCGAAAGAAGGGTTGTTCAGGATAAGGAAGTCCCGGCTTACGATTAGTGAATTTCCCGGCAAGGTCATCCTCCATCAGGGCGAATGTCTTACCAATGGGTTGTTCGTAGGCCCTGAGTGTGTTCATCACGGTGGTGAACATGGTATTGCCCTTGCGGTTTCGTCCTGTCATGATATAACCGGTTGAGAGCGCACCACTGATAAGAAAATCAGGAAGGCCCGACTCAAGCGAATTCAGGAAACTGACCAAATTAGGATGTTCGAGAGTCATCACATGGCAATGGGTATCAAAGAAGTAATTCATGTGATAACTATAACAATGTCAACGACCAGCCGGCAAGCATTATTTTCGTTTCTGGAACTCTTCTCTGGTAATCAAATAATGGTCATTGTCGCTTTTTTTGCCAAGAACCAGTTCGTCTTTTTCCAAGTGAGTCCAGTGCATGCCACATTTGGACATCACTTTCCCTGACGCCTGATTCTCATGCTCATGACAACTTTCCACTTCATCGATGCCTGTGGTGGAAAAGATATACCCAAGAAAGAAAGACAACGTCTCGGTCATGAAGCCCTGGTTCCAATAATCCCTCTTGAGTACGTAGCCAAAGGATGCCCTTTTTCCCTTGCCGATTCTTAGATCAAAGCAACCGATTACCCGTTCGTTGTCTTTATTTACAATGGCAAAACACCCATCAGCAGAGAGAATATCCCTGATGCTCCGTTTGGATTCATCAACATCCTTGTGGGCTGGCCAGGTAAGGTATTTCACCGTCCTTGGATCGTGGGCATAGGCAAACACGTCTGGAGCATCCTCCTCCTTGAAAGGTCGGAAGGATAGCCTTTTTGTCTGCAGCATTAGAACCTCCTGGGTGGTTATAAGACGAGGGGGCGAAAAAATCCCCCCCCTCCTTGAAGAAAACGATAGTACTTAAGCCTTGTCTCCCATCTTGTCCTTGAGCTTGGCCCAGCTGTCTTTCAGTGTGACTGTTCGATTGAACACCATGTGCTCCTTCTTGCTGTCCTTGCTATCGACACAGAAGTAGCCATTGCGGATGAACTGAAGGTAATCTCCGACTTTCTCGTTAAGAATCTCAGGTTCGGCTTTGGCATGCGGGACAATCTTCAGGGAATCAGGATTCAAATCATCCATGTAATTGCCTGTCTCCCCTCCAGGATATTCGGTCTTGAAGAGTTTGTCGTACAGGCGGACCTCTACGTCGGCCCCCTTAAAGACACTCACCCAATGACTCGTGCCCTTGACCTTGCGGTTATCAGGGGTCGTCCCCCCATAACTCTTTGGGTCATAGGTGCAGTGGACTTCCACGATGTTCCCCTCAGCATCCTTAATGACAGAATTCGCTTTGATATAATAGGCGTATTTCAAACGGATTTCATTGCCTGGATAGAGACGGTGATATCCCTTTACCGGGATTTCCATGAAATCCTCTCGTTCGATGTAGAGCTCTTTTCCGAATGGAATCAGATGTGTTCCGCTCTTCTCCGCCTCAGGATTGTCCTCGGCCTGAAAATACTCAATCTTGTCCTCTGGATAGTTGTCAATGACAATTTTGATCGGGTCAAGCACCACCATCAGGCGTTTTGCCCTCTTGTTCAAGTCCTCACGGACGCAAAACTCCATCAGGGAATAGTCGACCATGGACTCGACCTTGGCGACTCCCACGCGGCCGACGAAGTCCTTCATTGATTCAGGACTGTAACCTCTGCGACGGATGCCGCTGATGGTCGGCATCCGTGGGTCATCCCAACCATCAACCACTTTCAGATTGACCAGATTGAGCAACCTACGCTTGCTCATCAGCAAGTAGCTGACATTCAAACGGGCAAATTCATACTGGTGAGGTGCATGGTTTATGCCATCGATGCTGGTTGCCCAATCATAGGCAGGACGATGGTCTTCGAATTCCAAAGTGCAAATACTATGGGTGATGCCTTCAATGGCGTCACTGATGGGATGCGTGAAGTCATACATGGGATAAATGCACCATTTGTCCCCCGTCCTAGGATGAGTCGCATACTTGATACGGTACAAGGCAGGGTCGCGGAGGTTGATGTTCGGGCTGGCCATGTCAATCTTCGCTCTAAGGATATAGGCGCCCTCAGGATGTTTGCCTTCTTTCATTTCTTGAAAAAGCCGGAGGTTCTCCTCTATGCTTCTATTCCTGTCAGGGCTGTCCTTGCCTGGTTGGGTGAGCGTTCCCCTGTATTCCTTGACCTGCTCGGGAGAAAGGCTGTCGACATATGCTTTTCCTTCCTGGATAAGTCTGACCGCTATTTCATAGAGTTGCTGGTAATAGTCGGAGGCGTAATACTCATCCTTGCCCCAGTCGAATCCCAACCATTTGATGTCCTTCTTGATCGAGGATATGTATTCCATGTTCTCTTTCTCAGGGTTGGTGTCATCCAGTCTGAGATGGCATACGCCATGATATTTTTGAGCGATACCAAAGTTGATGCAGATTGCTTTGATATGACCGATATGCAGATACCCATTGGGCTCCGGCGGGAATCTGGTCACAATCTGATTATTTGGCACTCTGCCATTGGCAAGATCGTCCTCGATGATTTTTTCAAGAAAGTTAAGGGGGGCCTTCTCCTTGTTTTCTTCTTCGTTACACAACTCTTCCATGCGGTCCTTCCTTTCGTCCTTTCAAAGGGACAATACTGAAAAAAAGTTTTCTGCATGATACCACATTTGGACTAGGTTGCAACAGCTTTTGCCTGGCAACTAAGGAAATCAACACTTGCCTCGAAGCTTTTCTCTCCCTCATTCGCGAAGTAAAAGCCGAAGCTGAAACTGTTCTCAAGATTGGGAAGCGTGCCTTCGGTGATTTTTTGAAGTTGTTTTTTCTCAGGACCACAAAGAAAAGTGACAAGCTTTCCTTCCTTTATCAAGGAAAGAAACAACTGGGGGGTGTTCACAGGAAAGGCGATCTTGGTTTTTTGCCATTGCGAGGCGACTTGGAAATGAAGGATAACGCCTTCAGTGTTGCAGCCCAGGGCCATGTAGCTTTGCCTGCTTTGGTAGACGATGATGCCATTTTCTCCCCATGCCGGAGCGACTGTGATCCTAGCCTGTACATCGATGTCGTCCTCTGCTACTGCCAGCAAGGAGGCGCAGTGGTCAAAATAAGGGGTGTGTTTTTCCACCACCAGGGTTGTGGAGCGATAGTCTTTGTTCCAGGAACGGGGTTTCCCTAGCCAAACAAGCTCTTTCATCGTCAATTTTTTCATGGTCCTATTGTGCCACAACACCTGATATGGGTCAAACGGTCTTTCCTGTTCTTCCAATGTGTAGTAATCTTTGCATATGAAATCACCAAAAGAACTAATGTTGGATAAGCACCTTCTCTCCTTGCTAGATCCTCAACAAAAGAGCTATCGCCTCGGCAAACTCTTGGTGGAGGATGCGGAGATTGAAAGTTTGCAGGAATATGCAAATACCGTTTCTATCAAACGTTTGGGATACAATGACCATGGGCCGGTGCATATGAGACAAGTCGCATGCAATAGCTTGTTGATGCTCCACCTCCTTCATGAGGCCGGGGTGAAGACAAGTCTGGAGAAGGAGGAGGTTGGAAGTTTTGATGACAGTACTTGTGCGGTGCTTCTTGCCAGTTTTCTTCATGACCTGGGCATGAGCGTGAGCCGGACTGATCATGAGCTTACTGGTTGCATTCTCGCAGGTCCCATCATGGAAAGGTTGCTTGCCCAGGTATTCCCTGACAATCTTTCAGAAAAGCTGATGATCCTAGCCTTGTCGAATGAGGGGATATTCGGCCATATGGGCACTCGAAAAATCCATAGTGTGGAGGCGGGCCTTATCCTGGTCGCTGATGGTTGTGACATGGAAAAAGGTCGGGCGAGGATACCGATGATACTCAATACCGAGGCAAAAGTCGGGGATATACATAAGTACAGCGCCAATTCCATCGAGAGTGTGACCATAAGCAGAGGTACGGTCCATCCCATAAAAATCAATGTGATGATGAGTAGTGATGTGGGTTTTTTCCAGATTGAGGAGGTGCTTCTCGCAAAAATTGCCATGAGTCCTGACAAGCAATACTTGGAAGTTTATGCCTCTGTGGTGGGACAAGAGCCCAAACAATATCTTTAGGAGCATGCCATGATTGCAGTGATAGGAGATGCCTTGATGGCTTTTCACCTGACAAAGGAAGGGGCATACACCCCTTGGGTAGGGGGAAGCAGTATGAATGTGGCGGCCAAGGTCGGTTCATTGGGATCTAGTTGTGCTTTCTTTGGAAAGATTTCCGCTGACAGGTTTGGGAGTGTGGTTCTTGAGTTCTGTGTAAATAACCATATCCTCTTTGACCCTGATCTCTGCAATTCCCCTTTTGGCACGACTCTTTGTTTTCCAGGGGAGAACCCTTCTTGGTATGCACAGAACACCTGCTCGACTTTATTGACAAGTGAAGAACTTCTTGCTTCATTTCACAACAACAGTGATATCAAGATAGCCTATATCGGTTCTGAATCATTGGCTCTTGACGGTTGTTCCGAGGCCATTCTTGATGCACTTTCCCTGTACCGGCCCAGGCCCGTCATCTTTTTGGATATGCAGGTGCAGCCTCAGTTGGCAAGAGACCGGGAGCATTATCGGGAATGCCTGATGAGGGCCTCTGGTATGGCCGACATCATCAAGGTCGACTTCAATGACCTTGCTTTTCTCTATCCTGGGATGGAGGGGATAAGGGCAGCACGCCGTCTGGGTGTGGAGATGCAATGCCATATCCTTCTTGGGCAGAACGCTTGGTATAGTCATGATGGATTCAATGTGCCTGTTCCCGCTTCCCTTCAGTGTGATGGCGCTTTTGTTGGTGCTCTCCTTTCTTATTTGCATGATAATGGTTGTTTTGGAAACGATGGAGAGCTACCCCAGCTGAAAACATTGGAGGCGAAAACAATTGAAGATGCATTTGCATTTGCCCGGAAAGGAAAGGATACGTATACGTGCTAAAGGAAACTAAGAAACACCTGCAACATATCATAATCTTGTTCTTTACAATCATCGTAGCGGTGAGTGTGGCTTTGCTTTTAGGCCGATGGACTCGCTCCATCTCGGAGAACAAGAAGCGGGCGGAACTAAAAAAGGCCTTGAAGGACGTCGTGTCCCAGGAAGGCGAGACCGCTTTGCTTTCTTTGGCCGATATTCCTGTCACTGAGATATTGTACGGTGACAAGGGGCTCACCGTCCTCAGTGGGGATGACAGTTCCTGGCGCTATAGTTTTGATGAGATGCAAAACATCAAGGTGTACAACGAAGTGAGCCAGAGTGTGGTGAACATCACTACCACCGAGGCCTCTTCTGTGAGCTCCTACATGGATGTGTTGCCCTCCCAAGGGACAGGAAGTGGGATAATTCTTTCCAGTGATGGCTATATCCTTACCAATGCCCATGTGGTGGAGAAGGCCCAAAGTCTTACTGTGGGATTGTCCGACCAGAAGCTTTTTATCGCCAAGTTGATAGGGCTTGATAGTGAAGACGACCTTGCGGTAATAAAGATCAATGTGGATAAAAACACCACTCTGCGGCCAGTGAGACTAGGAACCAGTGAGGATTTGGTGGTTGGGCAGAAGGTCCTTGCCATTGGAAATCCATTCGGATATGATCGTACGCTCACTACCGGAGTGGTCAGCGGTCTGAATCGTCCTGTGAAGACCGAATCCGGCAAGATTATCATGAATGCCATACAGACCGATGCCTCTCTTAATCCTGGAAACAGCGGCGGCCCTTTGCTCAACGGCAAAGGGGAGGTCATCGGGATAAACAGCTCCATCTTTTCCCTTACGGGCAACAACCAGGGAATCAGCTTCGCCATTCCTGTCGATACCGCTGTTTCCTTGATTCCCGATCTGATTAAATATGGTTATATAAGCCGGGGGTGGTTGGACATTGTACCGGTGCAACTTACCAGAAGCTTGAGTGATTATGCGCATCTTGCTGTTTCTCAGGGAGTCCTTGTTAGCCAAGTGAAGGCTGGGGGAGAAGCTGAGAAAGCTGGCCTTCTCGGAGGTAAGGAACAAGTCAAATACGGTTCATCAATCATCTATCTTGGAGGTGACGTGATAGTTGCCATCAATGCTATGCCCATAAATGGATTGAATGATTACTACCTTGCATTGCTTAACATGCGTAAAGGTGATAAGGTGAAAGTCACTATCAATCGCAAGGGGGAGACCAAACAACTGAGTGTTACGCTCTGTGAACGTCAGGGCGGCGATGTGAGCTCTTTGGTCAAGTAGTGTATGGATGGAATTAAAGTGGATGGCTCCTGGGGTGGTGCGGAAATCGCCAATATCCACGGTGAGGTGGCTGGGCAAGAAAAGAAATTTCATGTGGTTTCTTCTTTTGAGCCAGCCGGAGATCAACAACAGGCTATTGATGCTCTTGTGGCAGGCTTGCAGAAAGGTGACCATTGCCAGACGCTCAAGGGTGTGACAGGTAGTGGCAAGACCTACACAATGGCCAAAATCATTGAGAAAGTCCAGCGGCCTACCTTGGTGCTTTCTCATAATAAGACACTCAGTGCCCAGCTTTATCGAGAATTCAAGTCGTTCTTTCCCGATAATGCAGTCGAGTATTTCGTATCCACTTACGATTTCTATCAACCCGAGGCCTATGTGCCAGGCAAGGACCTGTACATAGAGAAATCCGCGGATATCAATCAGGAGATAGATCGCCTGAGATTGTCCGCCTCGTTCTCTCTCATGGAAAGGCGCGATGTCATCGTAGTGGCAACCGTGAGCTGCATCTTCGGCCTGGGCAACCCCGTCTCCATCAGGGATATGCTCTGTACTTTCACCACAGGGCAGAAATTTGACCATCATGGGGCGTTGGACCAGATGGTCAGGATGCAATATGAGCGGAATGATATGCTGCTGCAACGAGGTTCTTTCCGTGTCCATGGGGATACTGTCGAGATTTGTCCTTCCTATGTGGAGAACGCCATACGTATCACTATCGATTGGGACACCATTGCATCCATTCAATGGTTCGACCCTGTCAGCGGGGAGAAGCAGGACAAGGTGCAGAGTTTCACCTTGTATCCTGCGAAACAGTTTGTCATGCCTCCTGACCAGATAAAGAAGGCGATAAACCGTATTAGGGAAGAGATGCAGGGGCAGTATGAGTATTTCATGGGATGTGGGAAGCCATTGGAGGCAGAACGTATCAAGACACGGGTGGAATATGACCTTGAGATGCTGGAGGAAATTGGGTATTGCTCTGGTATAGAGAATTACAGCAGGCCTCTTTCTGACCGTGCTGCAGGTGAACGTCCCGCAGTGCTATTGGATTATTTCCCTCCTGATTTCCTTACTTTCATTGATGAGAGCCATGTCACATTGCCCCAGATAGGGGCCATGTACGAGGGTGATCGTTCTCGGAAACTGAACTTGGTTGACTATGGCTTCAGATTGCCTTCCGCCTTGGATAACAGACCTTTGAAGTTTGAGGAATTCACCAAGGTGGTTGGACAAAGGGTGTTTGTGTCAGCAACTCCCGGTAAGAGCGAACTTGCAAGCTCTACCCAAGTAGTGGAGCAAGTGATCAGGCCCACAGGATTGCTTGATCCCCGAATTTCCGTACGTCCAGCCGAAGGACAGATGGAAGACCTGTACGGGGAGATCCGTGCTGTCATCAGCAAGAAGGAACGGGTCCTGGTGACGACCCTTACCAAAAAGATGGCTGAGAATCTCACTGATTATTTTGCCAATCTTGGACTGAAGGTGAATTATCTCCATAGTGAGGTGGAGACCATTGAGCGTGTGGAGATACTGCGGGATCTTCGCCTGGGGAAGTTCGATGTGCTAGTGGGCATCAACCTGCTTCGAGAAGGTCTTGACTTGCCAGAGGTATCCTTGGTGGCGATTCTTGATGCGGACAAGATTGGGTTCTTGCGTTCTGCCACCAGTCTGGTTCAGACCATAGGCCGTGCGTCCAGGAACTCCGATGGACATGTCATCATGTATGCTGATCATATGAGCGATGCCATGAGGCAGGCTATTGAGGAAACCAAGCACAGACGGGAGGTCCAGATGGCATACAACAAGGAGCATGGCATTACTCCTAGGACTATTGTCAAGGCAGTCGAGGATATCATCAAGCGGGAGAGAGTGGAAGAAAAGGAAGACTTTGAGAAGAATCTCTCGATTCAGAAGGCCGGGTACAATCTCCTTGATAAGAACCAGAGGAAGAAATATATCAAGGCTCTGGAAAAGCAGATGCTGGAGTGTGCCAAGAACCTGCAATATGAACAGGCTGCCGTAATCCGTGATGAGATGGAAAGAATCACCCATGGGGAGCTCAATGGTACGGTCCTTGATGGTAGTTATCAATTTCCAATTGCTTGACGGAGCCCTTTATCTTTCATATAGGCAGTAATTGTCTGGACCAAGATAGACCATCGGATGCTGGTAGCGGTTCTTGTTGGTTCCTGTGACGGGGAGCAACTGGTGTGTCTTAATAAACTGGTAAAGGCTGTCCACTGACAGGATTTGGGATTTAGAAGCCGGGACCACCCTCGTCAGGGAATTGGAGTCATGGTTCCACCCAAGTCCCTCAAGCAGGGCAAAGGTGAAATATCCATGCTTATGGACCCATGTCCTGCTTTCCTTGCCGGTGTTACCTGCTGTAGTGCAGCAAAGCACCAATGGCCTTTGCCCGATATCGCCTGCATGGCTGGAAAAGTATTCTCTGAAGACTTTGGCAAAGGCATCAGGATTCTCAACCGTCGAGAGGGTACCTGCCCCGTCAATGATAAAAGAGCCACTATAGCAACTATCAAGGATCAGCAAGGTCCTTCCTTGTATTCCCTTGATGGCATTCAACAAGGTTGGTACGTCCAAGAGACAATTGGGATTGAGCTCTCGGTTGTTGAAGATGTTCTCATTTGCACTTGAGGGAGCGGTAACCAACGAGCCGTCGTTGTGCCCATGCCCGCTATAGTAAATGATGGTCAGCTCTGCTTCCCTGACAGAGGAAAGGATTGAGAGTATCCTCGCTTTGGTGGGAAGATTTTCTTTTGTGTATGAGTCATATCCTCCATTTTCCCCTGTTTGCTGAAGAAGGAAGGCCGATCCGATCTTCCCTTGGTATAACTGGGAGAATGCAAGGAATATCTCTGTGCTGTCATTGATGGTCGCCTCAAGCCGGTTGCAGTTTGTTCCGTAATAATTCAGCCCGATGGAAATGATATTCACCGTTGAGGGGGTGTTGCCGGTTTGTTGCGGGGACAGTTCACAGCCACATACGAGGAACGTCAAAATGAGAAGGCATAATAAGTTCTTCATTACTCTCCAAGAGCAAGACAGGAATTCAGGATACCTCCGAACTATGGAGGAGAAGGGAAAGAAAGACAATCCTCAATAAAGGGTACCTGTTTTAGGTCACCAACCAAATTTCGTTCCTGGATACATGGTTCCTCCCTGCTGCTTGGAAATGGTATTCTGATAGGATTCTCAAATATCTTTTACCCTTGCAATAATTTGTCCCTGGTTTCCTCTGCTGTTGTACTAAGAGAAGTCCGAAGTTTTTTTTTCTCCCTTGCTTCAACAGGGAGCTGTGGTACAAAAGTGTTTTTCCATTAATGTAGAGATGCCACCTTTACATTGGTATGAGAAAAAACTTATTATCCAAGATAAAACTATTTTTTATTGGAGTTGGAAACATGAAATTTTTGGAAAAGGTGAGTGGCTTCGTTGGCAAGTACATGGCTATCATTGTGCTTGTTATCGCAATTTTGGCCTTGTTTGTGCCGTCGTCATTGAATTGGATCAAGACGAGTTGGGTAACTCCCTTGCTGATGATTGTCATGTTTGGTATGGGATTGACATTAAGACCTTCCGATTTTGCGGTGGTATTCAAGCGTCCAAAGGATATTATCATAGGATGTTTGGCCCAGTTCACCATCATGCCTCTTCTTGCCTTTGGCTTAGGCAAGGCTTTTCATCTGGAAACAGCCTTGCTTGTCGGTGTGGTGCTTGTCGGTACCTGTCCCGGTGGTACTTCTTCCAATGTGATAACCTATCTGAGCAAAGGGGACGTATCCCTTTCCGTAGGAATGACCAGCGTATCGACATTGCTCGCTCCTTTATTGACTCCTGCCATAACCTATTTGTTGCTACATGCCTCTGTGGTAATTAACCCGATGGCCATGTTCCTTTCCATCATCAAGGTTGTCATCTTTCCTATCGGCCTGGGGTTCCTTATCAACAAGTTCTTTGGGAAAGTCACCCAGTCCATTGCCAGGATACTGCCTCTGATTTCCGTGACTGCGATAGTCATGATTGTCGCATCTGTTGTTTCTGCGAATTCATCCAAGATCCTTACCACAGGTGCCGTGGTTTTCATTGTGGTGATTCTGCACAACTGTTTGGGATACCTTCTTGGTTTTGGAGTTGGGAAACTCTTCAAAATGGAACCGAAAAAGACGAGAGCCGTTGCTATTGAAGTCGGCATGCAGAACTCAGGTCTGGCTACCAGTTTGGCAAAGACCGCATTTCCTGATCTTGCAATGGCAACTGTCCCCGGTGCCATTTTCAGTGTCTGGCACAATATTTCAGGGGCGATCCTGGCCAATATCTTTGTTGCCATCGAGAACAAGAAAGCCTCAGCCGTTGCAAAGCAATAATTACCCTGTGGAAAGTTTTGGCACGTTGTTTCAGGAGATTCCTCATCGACGTGCCAACTGTTGATTTGGAGATTTCTTGCTCTTTATTTGCTCAAGGATTTTGCTTCTGCCCCTAAGCGCCGAGGATAGGTTTCTTTGCCAAATAAATATCTAATTATCTACAATTAGAGGAAATGATTAATTTTTTTCGTTTTGTTTCCCTCTGCATTTTAATTATTTATATAAAACCAATATAGGATTGCTCAAAATAATATTTACAAAAAGGTATTTTGATGATATATTCATAACATAAGAGGAATTACAAAATGAAAAGGGTAGAAAACCAGTACACCAGCTCGGTAGCTTATCAGGCTCTATCCTTGTATGCC
>JBAXZS010000014.1:0-20728 GCA_041670175.1 Sphaerochaetaceae bacterium
GTCATATTGGACTTTAACTGAGGTCCAATGTAGAAACGGAACGTATCAGAAACATGGGCACTTTTTACTGCCGGACGAGTAAGATACATGCTGCTTCGCAGAGGAACATCGCTATTACTGTCTGCAACCTCGGTCAAAGTAAGATTATAATGGGTCGCATCCGGAATGGCGATTATAGAGAAATACTTACCTGTCAAAGCTACCCAACTGATAGTGGAATCAGAAGAATATTTCCCATTGGATACCTTTACCTGGGTCTTATTCTTTGCACCATCTTTCTTCAGATAGAAATGGCGATACTCATATTGATTCTGGGGCATCATGGTGAAAGAAGGGCCTATTTGTGGCTCGAAAGCCAAGGTGTATGCACTATTATCGAAAGAAAGGGGAACAGCTTTGTTCACACTGTTGTCAATGGAGACATTCACTTCAAAAAGATAATCTTTCTCACCAAAAGTATAGGTCTTGGTAATGGTGAACGGCTCGTTGGTCCCCTTTATTATAAAATCCTTAGTAAAAACAACCTTATTATTATCAATTTTATGATGGAAAACTGCATCTATCGGAGTTGTCTTGTCCCCACCTGCATACATCATGAAAGCATTATGATCATCAGCGCCTTTGAACAGTAGCTCCACGGGCTCACCACTGGTGGTATGTCTGAGTAACTTAATAGAGGAAACAGAGGCTCCCTCTGGACTGAACTCGATACTGTAGACATCCGTGTTGTAGGTGAATTTTGTCTTATTCGTATAAGAATCATCAACAGGTACTATCGAACCCTCAACATTGCTACCATAAGCCAATGAACTGGACACATAAGTAGTACTTGCACTCTGCAGATTGGTGTTAGGAATTACGGTTTGCTCCACAGCCGTTGTATCAGGGCTTGCCTCGGCGGGAACTGGAGAAAAAAACATTGTCTGAAGTGTCATACCAACGGTAATGACAATAACTGAAAGTACGATGGCTAAAATGGTATTTTTTTCCATATCTTCTCCTGCTGATTAATTGATGAGGCTTCTACAGGAATGATACGGCGAAGTGTTTGACTATTAGAGTGGGGATGAGGATTCGGAAGGTAATAGTACTCCCGTTTTTTCGCATAGGTATATCAATTGCTTCTTCAACATTACATGGTCGTAGACATTTCCTGGGTACACCACAAAAGCAAAATCATACCCAGAGGCCAATCGTTCTTTTTCGTTGCGCCAAATTTCCTTAACTTGTCTTCGTATTCTATTTCGTTGCACTGCAGTACCATAATGACGAACTGGAATAACGATAACCCTTGACCAGTCAAGTTGATTTTTGCTAACAACCAATTTCAAGCCATGGTAAGAATTGGTCTTACCAGCCTTAAAAATCCGATTAATCTCTGGTTGATATTTAACAATTTCTTTTTTAGTAAGGCTTTTTCTCATCGCTAGCGCTTAGTTTTTTCCTGCCCTTGGCTCTTCTACGAGCTAAGACCAAACGACCACCTTTTGTAGCCATACGAGCACGGAAACCAAATTTCCTATTTCTTCTCATCTTACTAGGCTGAAAAGTTCTTTTCCCTTTATAACTCATATTGAAAACTCCAATAACATCGCATTTTCATGCTGTTTTTATACGTAACAAAGGGGACAATCCCCCGAGTGGTAAACTATATAGAGCAACGAAAGTAACGTCAAGCGCCTAGACCATTTTTTGGACTAGTTGAGAATAATAATCCTTTTAATTCCAAGACTAGGATACGCCATATTAAGTTTTTTTACAATTTTTTTCTGATCTAAAGAAAATAACTGAGCCCATGTAGGATGATCAGCTCTTACCAACAAGGCATCGTTTTTTAAATCAACCAACGAAATATGAGGGGCAAGACGAGAACCAATAATATCCACCCAGTTGAAGGACATATCAACCTTTGGATCGTTTTTGTCAATATGGAGATGATGCATAATCAAATCCAACACTTGTCGAGTATCCAAAGGGTTCTGGGTCTTGCAATCTCCTTCATAGTTTGACTTTCTCACGGTTTTTAAAGCTTCCTTGCTTTACATCATAAATGATTGCGTCCTGTTCTGAAAGAGAATAAAAATATTTTTCTTCAGGTAAAAAAGTGAAGAACGCCTGATCATAACCTTTTAGCACTTCCAAGAATCTAGCTCTTTTTTCGAAATCCAGTTCCAAAAGAACATCATCAACTAAAATAAGAGGATTCCTTTTGGTTTTCCTGGTATAGAAATTCATCTGGGCTACTCTGAAAAGCAAGGAAGCGAGTCTTACTTGGCCAGTCGACCCGATTTGCATAAAAGGCTTGTCATCATACGTAACAATAAACCTATCCCTTTGAATACCGCTGGAAGTGGTTTGTAATATAAAGTCCCTTTCTCTGGTATTTTTCAACAATTCAAGTATCTCGGACTCAGTTGTACAACTATTCCATGAAGGAATATAGGAAATAGTAAGATCATAAGGTGATTCGCTGACTTCTTTGTATAATGCAGGAAAAATTTGATTGAACTCATAGACTGCTTTAATCCTTGCGTTTTGTATATTTAAGCCACGGGAAGCCAGTTGCATATCGTAAATACCTAATAATTCGTCTCTTTTATCTTTGATTGCTTGATTCCTTTGTTTTAAAACATTTTTATACTTTCTCAAATCATCAAAAAACAAAGAATCATACATACTCATGGTCTGATCAAAAAAATGTCTTCTTTGTTCTGGTTCCCCTGTAACAAACCATATATCATCATGGCTAAAGACAATACAAGGGATGTTATATATTAATTCTTTTCTATCAATGATCATTCGTTGGTCTAGTCTGATAGTCCTTTTATTATCCTTGAATAAAAACTCAAGCTCATGATCCAATCCTTCGTTGTCTTGATAAATACCTGTTATTTTGAAATCTTTGTATTTTTGATTTATCAATTCCTTAATGTTTGAAGTACGAAAAGAGGATCCATAACATAAGGTATAGATTGCCTCAAGTAAGTTGGTTTTTCCTTGCCCATTCTCCCCAATAAGTAATACCTGTTTTTGTCCAACAGGTATTATTACTTGTTCAAAATTTCTAAACTGGGCTATTTTAATTTGTGAAAAATACATTAACTATTAGGCTGCATAGGCATTATCAAGTGATAATAATCGCATTCCCCTTCGGGGTATACAAGAAGCGCTTTCGTAGGTTCGATAAAATTAATAATGAAATTATCACTTTTCATAACTTTCAATGGAGTAAGAAGATAAAGATAATTAAGGCAAATAGTACAATCTTCATTGTCATAATGACAGGTAATTTTTTCATTTGCCTCACTGTTTTCATTTTCTTCACTATACAGCATGATTTCATCATGAGAAAGTTGCAGATATATCCTATAGGCTTTACTCTCAATAGAAACAGACACCCGCTTGATAGCGTTTATCATGTCTTGGGTTTTAATAATACATGTCTTGGGAAGATTTTGAGGAATGATTCTTCTATAGTCGGGAAATTGTCCTTTTATTAACGTTGAATAAAAAAATCTATTCCCTACTTTTGCAAAGATAAGGTTTTCTTTGATACAAAGACCTAGGGTCCCTTCGCCTGTGGAAAGCTTTTTCAATTCAACAAAAAATTTAGTCGGGATGATGACCGACTTAAAGTCAGGGATTGGTTCTTCGAACTTTCGTTCAACAATGCTCAATCTTCTTCCATCTGTTCCCACTAATGTGAGACCTGTAGGATTTTTCTCAAGAAGCAATCCACAAAGATAATACCTTGTCTCATCGGTACTCACAGAGAATATCGTTTGGTCGGACATGTCATTGAATGAGCTTTGACTAATATTGAAAAAATTCGTATTAGATGCATCTTCTAATTGCGGGTATTCGTTGCCATCGATGACCCTGATACTGGAATTGAAGATTATGGAAGAATTTTCAGGTTTGATGCTCATGACCTTGTCTTTTGTTTCAAAGAGAATCTTTGTATCTGGCAAAAGACGTAAAATTTCTAAAAATTTCTCACAATAGACAGTTGTGTTTCCCTCTTCCAGGGTTTCTACAGCAATCTGGGTTGAGAAACCAATGTTAGTATCAGTAGCTTTGATGATGAGGATATTATTTTGAGTTTCAAGATAGACATTGCTCATGATGGATAATGCATTTCTTTGTTGGGTGAAATCCATGGAATACATTATTTCTGTTAAAAGACTTTGTTGGGTGCAGTAAAATTTCATAGGGATATACTCCTATAAGGTTATTAAATTCATTAGTAATAGTAATAATAGCACAAAAAATTGTGCATATCTACGCAATTCATTACTGAATCATCTATTATTTCATTCCTTTCCTGTGCATAACCCTGTGGAATTCTTTGAGAAAAAAAGAGAAAAATGATTTTATGAACAATTAATTTTACTTATCCACAAGGAAAACATAGGTTGTCCACAGGTTGTTATTTTGAGTTTTTTATTTCTCTTTTCAGCTTCTCTATGAGAGTTTTGGTATCAGCATTGACAGACATCAATGAATTGATACGCTCACAAGCATGCATTACTGTCGTATGGTCACGATTCCCAAATTCAGAACCGATTTCCGTCAAGGAGAAGCTGGTCATGTCCTTTGAAAGATACATTGCAATTTGTCTTGGTTGGATTAGTGACTTGTTTTTTTTCTTGCTTTTCAAATCAGTTAGACTGACATTGAAATAGTTACATATGGTTTTGATTATACTTTGTATTGACAATCCCTCTTCCACACTTCCCGACTTAACGAAAGGCATGACTGAAAGGAGTTCTTTCGCTTTACTTAGGGTGAGTTCCTGATTGAGTAATTCACTATATGCTATAAGCTTTGTTAGGGAAGCTTCCAAGTCACGGACATTTGAGCTTACGTTTTGGGCAATATAATCAATGATGTCACTATTCATTGATTTGTTATGCATTTTACACTTATTCCTTAAAATTGCTACCCTTGTTTCATAGCTTGGTGGTTGTAAGTCAACATTCAATCCACGTTCAAATCTGCTGATTAAACGATCAGTCATTCCCTTAAGTTCATTGATAGGTCTATCGCAGGTAAACACCATTTGTTTTTTTGCTTCATACAGGTCGTTGAAAGTATGGAATATTTCTTCCTGTGTCTGGTCCTTATTCTGGAGGAAGTGGATGTCGTCAATAAGTAATACGTCCACTTTTCTGAATTTGTTCTTGAATTGCTGGGTTTTTTTAGAACCTAATGCTTCAATGAACTCATTGGTAAATGCTTCTGCGGTGATGTAGACGACTTTCAAATCCTTTTGGTTTTCCAAGATATAATTTCCGATAGCATTTATCAGGTGGGTCTTGCCTAATCCAACCCCTCCATAAATCAAACAGGGGTTCAAGCTGGTGCCAGGGTTCTTTGCAATCGCAAGGGAGGCGTTATAAGCGAAGGTACTGTTCTCCCCAATGATGAAATTGGAGAATTGGTAATCCGGATTGATGTTGGCGTTCTCCCTTGCCTTATTCAGGGAATTTGATTCAAATTGTTGCTGCGTTTGCTCTGGGACGGGATTTTCGTTTTTTACATCTTTGGTTTGTTGTTCCGAGAGTTTCTTTACAATGAATTGGACTTTTATCTCTTCACCTGCGAGTTCGCTGAGGGTATTGACAATCATCACCTTGTATAATTTGGTGACTTTGTCACAAATAAATTGGCTGGGGACGGCAAGAATAACCTGTTGCGGTTCAGAAGCGTAATAAGAAATACGACTAAACCATGTATTATATTCATTTTCGGGACTATTGTTTTTTATGTTTTCGTAAGTGGCTTTCCAAAATTCATGGTAATCAAATTTGATATCGTTCATAACGACTAATTCTACATTTGAAAGGGTCTCAGTGCAAGGGTGAAATTGGACACCTGTTGAGATATATTTAATTCTTTTTCCAATAAAAAAATAAAAAACAACTTTTTTTAGAGTCTTTGCTTGCATTTTATGCAGTTTTTTTGATATAATATCTAAGAATTGGCGTGGCCTTTTTGTATTTCACATAAGGAATAAAATGAATGAATGAAGGAAGTAAAATCAACGAGTCTTTGACTCCCTCTTTGCAGCAAGGCGGAGGTTTGAAAGGCGATGCTGATAAAGCCTATGGTGCGAGTTCCATTCAGGTGCTCAAGGGCCTGGAAGCGGTTCGTCTTAGGCCTGGCATGTATATTGGAACGACTGGTATTGATGGCTTGCATCACCTTGTGTACGAGGTGGTGGACAATAGTATCGATGAGGCTATGGCTGGGTATTGCAATGACATCCAGATTTTTTTGGATATCAACGGCGAGGGCCGTGAAATTTGTACGGTAGAGGATAATGGACGTGGTATTCCTGTGGACATGCATCCAACGGAAAACAAAAGCACCTTGGAGGTCGTCCTTTCCCAGCTTCATGCTGGTGGTAAGTTTAATAAAAATTCCTACAAGGTCTCGGGTGGATTACACGGGGTGGGTGTTTCTTGCGTTGTTGCTCTTTCTGATTGGTTTGAGGTGACTGTATACAGGACCACTGGAGGATATCCTCTTGAGGATCCTGAGCATCCCGGTGGTATATTCCGCCAAACCTTCTCCAAAGGTATTCCTCAAGGTGATGTAGTGAAGGTGGGTGAATCGGATTGCACAGGGACCGTTATCAGTTTTTCACCTGATTTCTCCATTATGGAAAACAATCCCTTTGATTACGATGTGCTTTGCAATCGTTTCAGGGAGCTTTCTTTTTTGAACAAAGGTGTTTCCATCTCGCTTGTTGATCGCAGGGGTGAGAACGAAAAGAAAGTCATATTTAAGAGCGATGGTGGCATCACACACTTTGTAAGTTATCTTAACGAATACAAACATGTTCTTTTTGACCCTCCTATTTCCGTTGAGGGAGAAAAGGATAGTACCAAAATTGAGATCTCCCTTCAGTATAATGATAAATATGATGAGAAGATCTTGTCTTTTGTGAACAATATTAATACCAGGGAAGGAGGGACCCATCTGAGTGGCTTCAGGAGTGGTCTTTCCAGGGCGATCAATGCCCAGTTGCAGAAAAATCCCAAGTTGCTGAAGAAATTTGATGACAAGTTCGAACCAAGTGATATTAGCGAGGGGCTGACCGCTGTTATTTCTGTGAAAATTCCAAATCCGCAGTTTGAGGGTCAGACAAAGATGAAGCTTGGTAACAGCAGTGTGGCTGGTCTGGTTTCTTCGATGGTGTATGAGAAGCTGGGGAATTACCTTGATGAGTTCCCTGCTATCACTGAGATTATTCTTTCAAAGATTATCAATGCGGCGCTTGGAAGAATAGCCGCTCGTAAGGCGCGGGAGCAGATTAGAAAGAAAAGCGAAAGCGGCGGGCTTCCTGGGAAACTGGCTGATTGTTCTGAGAAGGATCCAAGTAAATGTGAAGTCTTTATTGTCGAGGGAGATTCCGCTGGTGGTTCCGCGAAACAGGGGCGTGATCGCCAATTCCAAGCTATTCTGCCCTTGTGGGGGAAGATGCTTAATGTTGAAAAAGCCCCTGAGTTCAGGGTGCTGGGTAATGATAAGTTGCAACCTGTCATTTCCACCATTGGTGCTGGTCTTACAAGATATAACAACATGATTGACAATTCTGATTCAGATTTTTCAACTACGTTTGATATTACCAAGGCACGATATCACAAAATCATCATTATGGCTGATGCTGATGTCGATGGATCCCATATTAGGACATTGTTATTGACTTTCTTTTTTAGATATATGAGACCTCTTGTCGAGGCGGGGTACGTTTATTTTGCGATGCCTCCCCTTTACAAGATCACTATTGGGAAAAATATTGAGTATGCCTATGACGAAGAGGCGCGTGCGCAGATTCTTAATAAGTATGCTATTACTGATTCATCAAAGGTTCCAATCCAGCGGTATAAAGGTCTTGGTGAGATGAATCCGGAACAACTATGGGAGACTACCATGAATCCGGAGACAAGGAGAATCAGTAAGATTCATCTTGGTGATGCCGAGGAAGCTGATAGGAATTTTTCCATGTTGATGGGTGAAGAAGTTGAGCCTCGCAAGGAATTCATCGATGCCAATGCGGTCTATGTAACAAATTTGGATGCGTAAAAGGAACTGATTGTGGACGAACCAATTAAAGAAAATATTATTACGGTGGATGTGTCTCATGAGATGCGCACCTCTTATCTCAATTATGCAATGAGTGTGATTGTCAGCCGTGCACTTCCCGATGTTCGTGATGGTTTGAAACCTGTTCATCGAAGAATTTTGTACGATATGTATGAGATGGGTCTTCGTTCTACCGGCGGATACAAAAAAAGCGCCCGTATCGTTGGAGATGTGCTTGGCAAGTACCATCCCCACGGGGATGCTTCCGTATATGACGCCTTGGTGCGCTTGGCCCAGACTTTCTCTCTTAGATATCCTGCCGTAGCTCCTCAGGGAAACTTCGGGAGTGTTGATGGCGACCCACCTGCCGCTATGCGTTATACCGAAGCCAAGATGAGCCGAATTGGCGAGAGCATGCTGGATGATATTCAGAAGGAAACAGTGGATTTTGGTCCGAACTATGATGATTCTTTGGAGGAGCCGACCATCCTTCCTTCTGTTTTCCCCTTTCTTCTTGCCAATGGATCAAGTGGTATCGCTGTAGGTATGGCAACCAACATGCCTCCTCATAATTTGCAAGAGATTTGTGATGCCATTTGTGCTCAGATTGAGAATCCCGATATCACTCTTGATGAGTTGATGAATTATATTAAAGGGCCTGACTTTCCTACTGGTGGTATTATTTGTGGATTCCAGGGCATCAAAGATGCTTTTTCCACAGGCAGAGGTAAAATTGTCATTCGCAGCCGGTATGAAATTGAGACTCATGAGAAAGGCCATGATTTACTGGTTTTTACCGAAATTCCTTATCAAGTGAACAAGGCGGAGCTAGTAAAAAAGATTGATGACTTGCGCAAGGATGGGGTCATTCCCTCAATTGCTACTGTAAGAGATGAATCAGACCGAAAGGGTATTCGCGTGGTGGTTGAGCTGAAGATTGGTTCTGCTCCTTTGGTGACCTTGAACCAACTATTCATGCGAACTGCATTGCAAAGTAATTTCAATGTAAACAACTTGGCGCTTGTCAATGGCAAACCTGAATTGCTTTCTTTGAAGAAGATGATTTCCTGTTATATCAAGCATAGAGAGGAAGTCATAACCCGAAGGACCCGTTTTGATTTGCGCAAGGCGCAGGAGAGGGCGCATATTCTTGAAGGTCTGCAGATTGGCCTGAAAAATATTGATGAGGTCATCCGTATTATAAAAGCTGCTGCTGATAACGATATTGCTTGCCAGCAGATGATAGCTCGATTTGGCTTGGATATGATTCAGGCCCAAGCGATCATTGATATGAAGCTTGGCAGGCTTTCCCATCTTGAGACTGATAAGATTCTCACAGAATTGGCTGACCTTGAGCAGAAGATTTCTTATTACAAGGAACTCTTGGCTAATGAGAAGGGAATCCTGGATGTTGTCGCAAGTGAGGTTAGGGGGCTTCCCTCGGCCTTGGCTCCCAAGGATCATCGTATGACCGAAATCATACGTGAGGAGATTGGGGATTCCAAAGATGAGGATTTCATCAAGAAGGAAGATGTTGTTGTTCTTATCAGTAACAAGGGTTTCGCCAAACGTATTCCTGTGGAAGAATACAAGGCTCAAGCTCGTGCAGGCAAGGGAACAAAAACAGCCAAGTTGCAAGATGAGGACTTTGTTGAGCATATGTTCGTTGCCTCATCTCATGATTATGTTATGTATGTCACCAATCTGGGGAAGGCTTACTATACCAAGGTCCATGAGATTCCAGAAGCGAGCAAATACGCCAAGGGTTCCAGCATCAAGAATTTCTTACAGTTGGAATCTGGTGAGAAGATCACCACTATTATCAATTTTGCTGATTTCAGTGAGAATGTATACTTGATGATGGCCACCAGGCATGGTGTGGTGAAGAAGGTTACTTTGTCCAATTTCATTAATGCAAAGGCCAGAGGAATCAGAGGTATTTTCCTGGATGAGGGTGATGAATTGCTTCAAACTGAGTTTGTCGGGGACAAGGATGAAGTCATGCTGATTACTCGTAATGGCCTTGGCCTTCGTTTCAGGGCTGATGATGTTCGTGCAATGGGTCGTGCTTCGCATGGGGTTCGCGGCATCAGGTTGCATGAGGGTGATGAGGTTGCAGGCTTATTGAAAATTGATGAGAGCAAAAGAATCCTCATGGTTACTGAGAACGGACAGGGAAAACAGGTCGAGTATAATAGTTTTATGAGTCATGGAAGAGGAACGCAGGGCCAGAAGATCTATCGTTTAGGAGGAAAAGCTAATTTTATTGTTGGGGCTCTTTCAGTAAACGATGGGAATGATGTGGTCTGTGTAACGCTGCAGGGCCAGACGGTGCGTGTTCACGTGAAAGACATCTCAATCCAAGGAAGAAACGCCACAGGGGTAAAAGTTGTTTCCATGAAATATAAGACCGATAGTGTTGTGGCTCTTGCTTCTGCGGAATACGCAGAAGAGGAAGAGGTTCAGATTCCAGAACAACTTGATCCAAATGAGGCTGTTGTCGCTGATGAGGAGTCAAATACCGAGGTTCTTGATGTTTCTGATGATGAGAAGGAATGATTAAAGTACACTTAATAAATGTTTAGTTATCTTAGGTTGTCTGGTTATTCAGGCAACCTTTTTTTTGTCTTTTTTCTTCCCATTTTAACACACGTTTTTTTGTTATTAATTCACATTAATCTGTAATTATATATAGAAACAAAAGACAAAAAACCCTGGATTCAAGCACTCATATGCAGTTTTTTCTTCCGTTTGAGAAATCAAAAAAAATATTAGTGAAAAACCAACCAGAAATAATACACAGGACAAAAAGGAGGCAATTGTTTCACGTGAAACATAGCCTTTGGAATAAAAAAGCCCCACAAGATTTTCTGTGGGGCTTTTGAGATTTCATTGGTAATTGTCAGTCTATACTGTTTTCTACCGTGATATCTTGGCTGACAACTTTCTTTAGGTATCTCTCAACACCATTTTTCAAGGTCATCTGGCTCATGGGACAACCGGCACAGGCTCCGACGAGACGGACGGTAACAACAGTTCCGACCATACTTATGAACTCAATATCACCACCATCATTCTGAAGTGATGGTCTGATAGCTTCAATTGCTTCTTTTACTTTATCTTCCATAGGGTCCCTCCGACAATTGAAGATTACAATACCCAATCATTAGGGTCAAGGAGTTGCCCTTTTTTGATGACATTTAATGAATATTCTTCTATTATTATATTATGAATGCAAAGAAAATTATTTTTCTTAATCAGAAAGGTGGTGTGGGCAAAACTACTACTGCTGTTAACCTGGGTTCGGCTCTTGCTCAAAAAGGGGCAAGGATATTGCTAGTTGATCTTGATTCTCAAGGCAACTTGACCAGTTCTGTTTCTGCAGATGCAAGGTTGCCAGGTACTTATGAGGTGTTAACAGGGCAATCCAAACCTTCTGATTCTTGTCAACCTACTGCATTCAACAACTTATTTATTCTTGCAAGCAACATCAATATGGCCGGGCTGAATATTGAGCTTGTCGAACAGGAAAAGCGTGAATTCTTTCTTAAGAATGCTTTGTCACCTCTTGATGATAAATTTGATTATATTCTTGCTGATTGCCCTCCTTCCCTTGGCCTGGTGACTGTTAATGCAATGGTTTGGGCTCAATATGTAATTATTCCAATGCAATGTGAGTACTTTGCTATGGAGGGCCTGAATCTTTTGATGAGGACTATCTCCAATGTGAAGAAAAACCTGAATCCCGATTTGAAGATTCTTGGTATTTTGTTTACTATGTATAATAAGCGTCAGAAACTTGCAAACGATGTGGTTGAGGATGTTTCCTCTTTCTTTAGTGATTTGGTGTTTAAAACCATCATTCCAAGAAATGTCCGGTTGTCTGAAGCCCCATCTCACGGTCTTCCTATCAACGTGTATGATGCAAGTAGTTCCGGGGCTAAATCGTATAACAAATTGTCGGAGGAGGTGGCTGACCGTGTCGTTAAAGCAAAATAATAAAAAGTATGGGTTAGGTAAAGGCATTGGCAGCTTGCTTGATGACTATAGCTTGGATATTGTTGGGCATTCTTTAGGAGTGGAATCTTCAAGTGAAGCCAAGGATGTATCGCCTGGAGAACAAGTGAGAGAGGTGCGGTTGGATGATATCCGTCCCAATCCCAATCAACCCAGAAAGAACTTCGACGAGAAGGATCTTAAAGAGTTGGCAATTTCAATTAAGAATCAGGGGATCCTTCAACCGATACTTGTTGAGGAAATTTCGACGGGACAATATAGCATCATTGCTGGTGAGCGTCGATATAGGGCTGCCAAAATTGCTGGATTGGAAACAGTACCGATTTTGGTGAGGAAATTCTCTGATATACAGCGAATGGAAGTCTCGTTAGTTGAAAACATTCAAAGAGAGAACCTCAATCCTATTGAAGAGGCTAAAGCTTATGCCTATCTCATCAATGAGGCCGGGATTACCCAGGAAGAATTATCCCGGAAGATGGGTAAGGATCGTTCCACAATTTCCAATAGCATAAGATTGCTGCAGTTAAATCCTGAGATGCAAAAGGATCTTCTCGGAGGAAAGTTTTCTGCTGGGCAAGCAAGGGCTATCCTTTCAGTAGTCAACCCGGCAGATAGGGAGATTCTTTACCATAAGGTTTTGGAAAAAGAGCTATCGGTTCGTGCCACGGAACAACTTGCTGCTGAATTCAATAAAGGAAAGCGTGTTGCCTACCAAAAAAAGAAAAGAACTGCAAAAATGCTTAGCAAGTCACCCGATGTGCTTTCAGTTGAGGATCGCTTTCTTCATGCTGTTGGTACTCAGGTAGAGCTTAAAGGTTCCCTGGACAAGGGAAAGTTAGAGATTTCTTTTGATAGTTGCGAGGAGCTAGAGAGAATCTACCAGCTGTTTGCTCCAAAAGAAGAATTATTTGATATTTAATTTAGGATGTAACTGAAATGGATAAAATGAAACTCGCTGATGGTTTATATGCCATCATGCACACGTCGAAAGGTGATATCACCTTGACTTTGGAATATAAAAAGATTCCAATGACCGTTGCCAATTTTGTTGGTTTGTGTGAAGGTTCCTTGAATATCAACAATCCAGGCAAACCTTTTTACGATGGGCTTACCTTTCATAGGGTCATTAAAGATTTTATGATTCAGGGAGGATGCCCAAAGGGAAATGGGACTGGAGGGCCAGGATATGCCTTCCCTGATGAGTTTGATGATTCTTTAAAGCATGACAGACCGGGGGTTCTTTCCATGGCCAATGCGGGACCACGGACCAACGGTAGTCAATTCTTCATTACCCATGTGCCTACTCCCTGGTTGAACGGTAAGCATACAATCTTTGGGTATGTTCTTGAGGGGCAGGATGTTGTTAATTTAGTTGAGCAAGGAGATATCATCAATACTATTGATATCGTTCGTGTAGGTAAGGATGCGGAATCTTTCCTTGTTTCACGTGAAACATTTGCAAAATTGGTTGAGGCGTCAGAAAAAAAGGATATTGAGAAAGAATCGGTGGAAAAAAAGAAAATTGATGGAGAGATTGCGAACCGTTGGCCCAATGCCATCCGGACTTCAAGCGGATTGCGCTATGTGGTGGTAAAAGAAGGTGATGGTGGGAAAAAACCAAAGTGGGGGCAGTCCGTAACGGTTCATTATACCGGTACTTTGATGGATGGTCGAATATTTGACAGTTCTGTAAATCGTGGGGAACCCGCCTCCTTTTCGATTGGAGAAGTCATTGAAGGATGGAATGAAGCCTTGCAGTTTATGACAAAGGGAGAAAAAGTCACTTTGATTATTCCTCCTGAACTTGGATATGGTACCATGGGGTATCCAGGAGTTATCCCTCCTAATTCATATTTGATTTTTGATGTTGAGTTAATTAAGTTCTAACTTATTGAGATACAAGGAGATACAAGTGAAAGATAAGGCCCTGCAATATGTTTGCAGCCAATGTGGGCATGTTGAGGCAAAATGGCTAGGGCGATGTCCTGAATGCGGGAACTGGAATACCTTTGAGGAAGAGGCTGTTCCCGTAGCAACCAATGACACTAGGAAAAGTGTGATAATTGATTCCAGTGGGAAGGTTCAAGCATTGAACGAGGTTGTTGTTGAGCCAGGATATCGCTTCTCCACAGGTATCTCCGAACTTGATCGCGTTCTGGGAGGAAGTCTTATGAGAGGTTCGTCCATCCTTTTAGGTGGCGAGCCCGGTATTGGTAAATCCACCTTGATGCTCCAAATGATAGCGAAATGTGCTCAGGAGCGTTCTGTCTTATATGTTTCAGGGGAGGAGTCAGCTGGACAAGTAAAGCTTCGCGCGGAGCGATTGTCTCTGAATCTCAAGGGTATCTCGATAATTTGTGATACTCGCATTGAGATTTTGGAGACTTTATTGGGGCAGCTCAAGCCTCAGATTGTGGTTATTGATTCCTTGCAGACCCTGGTTTGCTCTGATATCCCCTCTCCTGCAGGGTCGATTAATCAAATACGGGCTTGCTCGACAGCCCTTGTTGGGGTTTCCAAGCAATTGGGCATCTCTCTTTTCCTTGTCGGGCATATCACCAAGGAAGGAATTCTTGCCGGTCCCAAGGTGATTGAGCATCTGGTCGATACAGTCCTTTCCTTTGAGGAGAGTGGAAGCGGAGTTCGTATGATCCGGGCTCTTAAGAACCGTTTTGGTTCTGTGGATGAGATTGGTATTTTCTTGATGACTGAGAAAGGATTGGAAGTGGTTAAGGAGCCCTCTCTGTTTTTTATGGGACAGAGGGAGAAGAAAACCCTTCCTCCGGGTATTGCCTATACCGCCATTGTGGAAGGTAGCAGGACTTTCCTTGTGGAAATCCAGGCACTTACCATTCCTGCAAAAAGTGGATTTAGCAGGGTCTATTCAGACCGTATTGATGCGCCTCGAGTACTACGGGTGAGCGCCATTTTGGAGCGTCATACGTCCCTCGCCCTTAATGATCAGGATATCTATGTCAATGTGGCAGGTGGGATCAAGCTCAGTGAGGTTTCCATTGAATTGCCCTTGGCCTTGGCTTTGTGGTCTGCCTATAAAAACGTCTCTCTTCCTTCCCAGCTAGTCAGTTTTGGCGAATTGAGTTTGGCAGGAGAAGTGAGGCCTGTGGGATTTAGCGATAAGCGGGTGAAAGCATCACTGGAAATGGGTTTTGATAGGCTTCTTGTTGCAAAAGGAACTAAGTTAGGGAAACTAATAAATGCTTCAGCTGTAAGTAATATTAAAGAAGCACTCTCATTATTAAACTAGACAATGCAAAGAGATAAAGTTAGTAATGATAGCTAATCAAGTAGTTTTTACGAACTTTATCTGCTTACATTGTGATAACTGCTGTCCGTGGTTTTTTCAGACTTCCTTTTTGGTGTTGTTTTCCAGAAATTCGTCAAGAAGAGGAATCTCCGACAAGTCTCCCGTTTGTAGCTTTCCGCTTTTGATATCACCGACCTCTCCATATTGGTAAAGCTGATCAAGGTATTCAATAATGGTGCGGATTCTTGTCCTTAGGAGAAATCCATGACTTGCTATGGCTTCAAAGAGCGTTTCCTTTGTCACGGGTGGTTGCCATTCATATGCTTTTCCATAAAGGGTAATTATTTTTCCTGTGATTTCCTTGATATCCGTATCGGTGAGACTTGGAAGTCGTCTGGCTTTGAGGATAGTATCGATGACGTCAGGGATGACCGTATCATCACCTTCCTGCAGAAAATACCGTTTAATTTCTTCTGCTTCATTGCGCTCTTGGATGATGTCCTCTTGGTAGGAATCACTGAAAGCAAACAGAGTGAGGGTATGTTCGAAGTTGTTTTCAGGATTAAGGAAAGCCGCCATGTTTCGGTACGCTTTTGCTCTGGTCTTTCTTCCAAGCCGTCCGATTAACTCTGCTTCGTCAAAGAGGATGACCCAGCCTGCATACCCCATCTGAAGGAACAGATGGCTAAGAAAGGCAAAGTAGTCCTTTGTGTGTTTTGACTTTGTGAAGTTCACCTTGAAATTGGCTTTCTCATGCATCACTTGGAAATACTGCTGTCGCAAAAGTCCGTTGGTCATGAAGTCACCTTCAAGGTCAGCCATCATTTGGTAACGTGCATCCTCATCTTCACTATTCAGGTAAAGCCGAAACAAGTAGTATAGTTTGTCTGTTTCCAGCCGTTGCAATGCAAAAAGTTGCATCTCCTTGGCCAAATTACTTCCCGGTGAACAATCAAGCAGTTTATGCATCACTCCTGGTTGGTCATGTTTGGGAAGAAAGGTGTTTGCCAACAGTTTTTGATAGAGCAGATACAACTTGTCAAATGGTGCTTCTTTGCTTAGTGGAAGAATGGAGACCACCATGTTTTTTTCTTCCGAAAGGCTTGCCATAGTCTCAAGGAGGTGGGTTTTCCCTTCACCATATTTGCCAGTGAAAACAATTCCCTTTGAATGGCCGGTCGTTTTTACGTTGTCCATCTCAGTATCCAGTTCTTTAAGAAATGGCGCACGTGCTTCGGTGAAACATCTTCCAACCTCCCGTGAGGGGATACCAGAACGAAGAGCTTCAATCATATGGCGAGAGGCGTAATCATACATGGTCGACCTCCTGTAACTTGTCCTGTAATTTGCCAAGTGTCGCCTGGTTGACCAGACGGGGGATGGATATATCGCCGTTGTCCGCTTTTGCTAAAAGTGTTTTTGCTGTTTCCAAATCGATGGCAAGCGCTTTGGTATCCATGTCATGGAGGACTGCCACCAGACGCTGGGATATCTCCACAAGGATCTCAGGAGTGAATGTTTGACGTTCTACCTTGTCCAAATCGATAATATCTGAAAACCCATTTATCCTGTCGCTGACGACTTCGTTTTGGATACGCATCCAAAGCGCCTGATAACTCCTAATTCCGTGATCCTCGTCATCGAACAAAACTTTTCGACCTGCAAAGACAAACATCACATGATGGAAGGAATCGATGTCGTCAATTAGTTCCCTTATGCTTTCGAAGGTGTCATCACGACGCATTTTTGTGTAGTGGATGGGTGTCATGCTGGAAGAGCCAAGCACTGACTCAAGGTCGTCGACTGTGATGAAAAGGCCTGAATATCCTGCAAAGACAATCATCTCGATGAGGGAACGGAGCATGTGCCTGGCATTGTATTTTGTAATTCGGTAAGGGGACATGCCCAATCCTCTGAGTTGGTTGAGTTTAATGGTGGTATCCCCCTCGAGCCAACCAAGGATGATGGCTTTGCTTTTGTCATCCAATTGTGGGTATCCGAGATAGGCCCCAGTCAACATGCTTATCACCTGGGCGAAGTTATTATCCATGTGAGGATTGTCGAGAAAGGCTTTTCTTAATTCCGTCCTGAGCTGGCGGAGTGTAAGGGAATCTCCTTCGTTTTTATTACAGAGATAATCCATGAACGTTGTCTCGTTTTCGACATCCTTGGGATTAAAGCCGAGGGTCTTTATGATTTTCTCACCGCACCTGGTGACGAGATCCTGCAGATTAATGCAATGATAAATGGCTTTGAACCATTCCTGGAACGTGTAGAGAGCAGTGTCTCCCGCATTCAATCTTGCCACAAGATATCCATTACGTTTGGCAGTTTCAATGGCAAGCATCAAAGTATGGGTCTTGCCACAACCAGCTCTCCCTGTAAGGAACTTAATCTTGCTTCCTCCATCTTTGATAAAAGAGGAAAGATACTGTTTCTCCCAGAAATTAAGGACAAAAGATGAACGTGGGGAAAGTCTGGTGAGAATACTGGCATCTTCCGGGGCTTTTCCGTTTGAGAGCAGAAAAAGAGGATTTTGTGGTTCCATAGTGCGTTCACTCCAAAATAAAGGCGATAGTTCCGAGATACTGCTCCTGTCCATTGGAATCAAGGATTCTGATGAGTTTACTGGCCTTGCGGTCCGACCCAAAGCTAAAACTCCTTCCCCCGCTTGTCTTCAAGTCCCTGTGGGTATAAAGCCGGGCAAGATCGAATGCAAATGCCTGGGCATTGTAATCCTTCTTGAAGCGGCTCATGGGGACAAGCATTTTGTAGATATTGGTCAGCAGGATACCAGAGCCAGCTTCAACTTTATTCTTCATTACAAGCAAGTCATAGGCATTGGAAAGCTCATCAAGGAACTGCTGGGTGTTAAATGATGTGCTGTCAAGGCGATCCTTGTTTTTCTTCACCATCTCAACGAATGCTTTTGGTCGTAAGCAGGGGAACTTTTTTTTGTCAAGGGAAATATCGTGGGTTTCTGCATCCAACTTGACCTTGTAGGGGAACATCTCATACACCGGATACTCTCCGATGACATCAACGCCGTACTCCTTGCAGTAGGCAATCATCTGCTGGGCGTAATCTCCTGTGGAAAAATATTCTGTAGAAGGAAAACCCTTGAGTTGCAACGAAGTGCTTTCAATTGTTTCCTTGAGTTTGCTAGTGAGCTCGGAAAAAGCCTCAAAACTTGTTGTTGCGGCCTTCAAGTCGCCGAAGGACATGGCTTTTGCAATGTTCTTTTGAAGCTTGACGGTAGCTACGGAAAAATCTTTTAGAAGTTTTTCGTTTTCGAGATAGTCCTGGTAAAACTGCTCATAATCCATATCAAATTTCCTTTTTCGTGGTATTATAACTGAATTCTTTGGGATTTACAATTTCTATAAGGAGTGGTTTCATGCAATATACTCTTTTCCCTTGGCAGCAAGCTTGTATTGATGCTTGGTTAGGTTCTGGAGCCCGGGGGATTGCCAAAGTAGTGACAGGTGCGGGGAAGACACGAATGGCCCTTCATGCGGCAAAAATTCTTGAGAAGCGTATAGGGAAACCACTTAAGGTGCGTATCCTGGTTCCAAAGGTGTTTCTTGCCCAACAATGGCAGAATGCAGTGTTACAGGAGGTTGATTTTCTTGAGGTTGGGACAAAGAGAATAGGACAATGGAATGGAAACAGGAAGGACAAGCCCATCCGGGATTGGATGGTCTATGTGGTCAATTCTGCCCGGTATGTCATTTCTCGACAAATACTGGAAGATTTCTCGCAAGGATCAGCCGTTCTTTTCATCATAGATGAATGTCATCATTTTGCAAGTGAGGAAAACAAGCATGTTTTTGATTTTCTGCAGTACAGGGAAAAGGGTGATGATTATTATGCGCTTGGTCTTTCAGCAACTCCGGAGACAGCCATGTTTGAGACCGTTTCAGTGCCGACCATTGGACCTGTTGTCTTCACCTATGGTTTTTCTCATGCATTAGCGGAAGGGATTATCAATCCTTTTGTGATGTTTCATCTTGGTCTGTACCTCGATGAGAAGCGGCAAGAACGATATGAGGCATTATCCTTGAAGATTACCAAGCAGATTGCAACTATGTATCGATTATACCCATTGCTTTGCAAGTTGAATGATGCCCGTTTCTTCATAGTTCTTCACCACTTGGCACAGAGTAATGAAGGTCTTGTTTCTGAAAAGGCTTCAATATTGCTTTCTTCCATTTTGGCGAGAAGGGCACTCGTTTCTCTTGCTCCAATACGGATGGAGGCCGCCCAAAGTCTTGTCGAGCGTTTGGGCCCAAACAAGAAAATCTTGGTTTATGGAGAACGTATTGAACAATGCGAGGTTCTCCACCAACAATTTCTAGCGTTGGGCTACAGCGTCGCCCACTACCATAGCAAGATGGGGAGGATTGCGAAAGAAGAAAACTTGAGAAGGTTTCGGGACGGGGAGGCAAGAATTCTTGTCTGTTGCAAAGCCTTGGACGAGGGTTTCGATATACCTTCCGTTGATGTGGGCATTGTGCTTTCCTGTACTTCGGAAGAGAGGCAACGGGTACAGAGGCTCGGACGCATCCTTCGTAAAAGGGAAGGAAAGGGATATTCTGCTCTTTATTACCTTCACGTGGAAGGGACTGTGGAAAGGACAACGATGCTTGAATCTTCAGAAGGGACTGGGGATATCTGTTTCATGACGTATACTGGTGGTGCGTTTTTCCATCCGGCATATGATGAGTTGTCCCAAAGGGTGTTGCTGATGTGCAGACAAAGAACAAATGACAGCAAGCAGCTTGCTACGCTTGACGAATGTCTTGAGCAGGGGCAACTCAGACCTGATTGGCTGTTACCGATGAAAATGCTTCAAGACCATGTGAAGACTGCAAAGGATTTTGAGGAGCACAACTACTGGATAGCCATGTTGTTGATGAGGCAAGAGAAAGACAAAGAGGATGAGAGCAGGTAATTGTGGAACGGATCTGTCTTGAAATTCTCTTTGTTTCCCATCCCCTTTGGTCTCAAAAATCCTGAGCTTGGGACGTTATAGGATTCTTTCCGTGGTAAGTGTTTTCTTGTCATCCTGCGGGATTGCAACATTCATCTCAATAGACTTATCAGCACAGGAAACCCTACAAAAGTTCCGATAGTGCTTCCAATTGAACAAAGCAGGAAAACCCAAAGCGCATGGAGAATCCTATTCTTGTACCATTTTCGCAAATGAGTCGCATCCTCATTGAGATTCTCAAAATCCTTTACCTTTGGTTTGTGGAATTCAGCTTCGAGTATTCCACTGATGATACCCACCCCTATTGTGGGATTGAGACTGGTGAAAGGAGAGGCAACCATGCTGACAAGGATGTTTAA
>JBAXZS010000015.1:0-20673 GCA_041670175.1 Sphaerochaetaceae bacterium
GTCAGGACGATATCGACGGGATTTGTCCTCAATTGCTGGACAGCCATCTCGCCATCGGTTGCAGTGGCTACAAAAGAGATACCTTCCTCCTTCCAATTGATTCCTTTGGTAAGACCTTTGAGGATTATGCTGTCATCCTCGACAATCAGTATGCGCACCTCAGATCCCTCCCTGCATGCAGATGTTGTTCTCAATATTACGGGCATACTGATTTCTTTGGTATACCGGGTTTGCATATCTCTTCAATGCCGAGGAGCTGTCGTTGGCATTCATGTCTCTGAACACCTTGACCATACCCTCGGGATAATAGGTCATCACCTGTTCCCCTGGATAACTCAGTATCTTGGAATTCATGGCGACTCTTCCCCCCAGCTGGCAAATCACCATACCCTCACGATCAATCAGTTCAGTGGTACCTGCGGCCACTCCTCTCAGTATCTCATGTAAACCATCACCGTCCACATCTATGGGAGCTGTGTCAAACAGACTGTAGGGCAGTTCAATCGGTTTTCCTGACAGGGCATCGAATACAAACTCCGTGATACCGGTATAATACCGTCCGACGGCGTCCTTCTTCTGTCCTGTGATACGCATGCCATTTGCAAGCAGGGTGCCATCCCTGCCTATCCTGCCGACCCAGCCCTTATGGATGTGACCCCAATCAACAGCTGTCCAGATTGGATTCCCTGACGAATCATACATGCCAATGCGAGGAGGTATTTGCTCATCCGATTCCCTGTTGATATACACCAGCCATCGCCGGTTCTGTGCATCCCATACTGGTTGGCACATGTCGGAATGTCCCGTCCAATGCTCCTTGTCAATACAAAAGACCTCATGCCCATCATGCAATGACAGGCATCTCTCCCCCCACAACACTTCATCCACCCCATCGAAATTCAGGTCGACGATAGGGAAGGAATGGCTCCCCCTTGCCCCGGGGGCATCCTTGGGTATGGCAAGTTCCCATTTCTTCTCCATTTTGGGATTCCAGGCCTGGAAATACATATCTGCATAGGTACCCTGGGCTGACACCAGCACCGGTTCGCCGTGATCGTAGCCACCGAATACATGATTACGGAAATACCACATGGAACGTTGTATCCCCCCCTTGTTCGGCCATTTCCACTGGCCTGTGACCTCTCCTGTCAGGACATTTCTTCTCTCCAGGACAAACGCTTCTATCCACAGGGGATGCTCAGGGTCGGAATTATTCACGATATAAATCTCATCCACTCCATCTCCGTCCATATCCAGCAAGGAAAAGCAATACAAGGCGGCGCTGGGCATGATACCCAGCTCGGTTTTCCAAAGTATTTCTCCCTTTTCCGTAAAGGCGAGGCCATGCAAGGTATCAGTGGGATACACAAACATGCTGTAGTGCATATCGACGTCATAGCAGGATGAGTAAAAGGCGACAAATCCTTTCTGATTGTTTCCCAGCTTTGCAGGCATGACCTTGAACTGGCCCGCACCTGAGCCTAAATCCAACGAAAGGACTTTCCTCATATCAATTTTCTTATTCATTTTTTTGTTTCTTCCTTTTCCTGTTTCTTGGGTAACAGGATAGTTACGGTGGTACCTTTCCCGACTTCACTTGTCACCATTAATCCATATTGCAGTCCGAAGTAGTTCTTGATTCGCTGGTTCACATTGTACATGCCGAATCCTTTTTGTTCGGAATCTCCCTTGTTGATGCGTTGCCTGAGTGATTCTAAATCCTCTGGATTCATACCGACTCCATCATCAGTGATGGTGATGATAAATTCCCCGTCGTTCTTTGAGATCGCAGAAATGTAAATTCTTCCCCCAGCCCTTCTGTTTCGTAGCCCGTGCTTGAAACAGTTCTCCACGATAGGTTGCAATGTCATTTTGGGAATCTGGTAGTCCAACAAATCTTGGGTAATCTCAATATGATACTCCAAAAGGTAAGGGAAGCTTCTTGCGATTAGTTTCAAATAGTTTAGGGCATGGTCCCGCTCATCGGAAAGAGGCACTATCTCCTTTCCTGCATTCAATCCCAGTCTGAAAAAACCGGATAACTCATAGAGCATATTGCTTGCTTCTTCTGTTTCTCCCAAATTGCATTCCTGTGCTATTGCGTACAAGGTGTTGTACAAAAAATGAGGATTAATCTGGGCAAGAAGCAAACTGTTCTGCATCTTGAGATGCTCGTTCTGTCGTTTCTCAATATCAGAAATTAACACCTGTATCCGGCAAAGCAGGTTCTCCAGGCTTTCCGAGAGAATCTTGATCTCCGAGGATACGGTGACGCTATTATCGAAGTGAGTTCCTTCCAGATGATCGATATTGATTGAGGATACTTGCGTTGAGAAGCGTTTCAACGGACGGGCGATTATCCAAGCGAACAACACCGAGATGGCAATGGAGGACAGGGCGATGACGATGATTGAGAATATGTTCAGTTGCTTCATCAGCTGTATTCCGTTGAATATTTTGTCCTTGTCATAGCAGACAGCGATACGCCAGCTATTTATTTTCAAGGAATCATACACCACCAGGGCGTTCCTGCTTTGCATGACTGCGGATTTCGCTGGATTCTGTTGTATCATATTGATCAGTGAATCTTCTGTCTCGGTTCCCTCAAAACCAAAGAACATATTGTTGGAAGTGTCAATCAAGGCAACCTTTGCCATGTCGTTGGCATACAGGTTCGAGAGTGATTGTTTGATAAAACTTTCCTTTATGTCCAGACAGATTGCATAGCGTTTTCCCTGTTCAGTGATTCCCACCATGCTCAAACCCGCCGATTTACGAGGTTCCCCACTTGAGACAATCATGCTCTCCGTTCCAAAGTCCCGCCAGGAGAGTACATTCTTGTTTGTGGATTCCTTCCACTGCATGTTCAGCCTAGAGACATGATAGTAACTCTCATAGAATATCGTATCCGGCGCATCCTTGAATCCAATGGCAATTGCGTCGATATATGAGTAGTTCCGTGAAAAGACTGAAGTGAGGTATTCCTGCATTGATACATAGGAATTGGGCGAGATTGAGATGCCATTATCCAGGTCTCGGAGCACCGTCGCCAATGCGGGCGAATTCTGGATGTTCACCATGATTGATACCACATCTGACAAGCGATTGTTAAAATAATCACAGGTGAGATGCAAGACACTGAGGGTGCTCTCGCTTATCGTGGTCTCTTGGTTTGATTCCGCAATATGGAACGAGGAGGCTCCTGTCAAAACCACCACACAGATGATTATGGGGATGAAGATGCAGGTGATCATGAATTGGAAAGACACTGTTGCTTTTCTCTTTCTCATAGTCACTAATTCTAGACCATTTTTACCTTTAGCGCTTTATTGAATGACGAATGCCCTAAATATGTATTAAGGGCATTCGATACACTGCTGTCTATTTTCCTGTCTTGTACTTTGCATATGCTTCAGTGAAAGCATCTGCCCAGGTATCCAGGAATTTCTCAACCGTCATTTCTCCTGCAAGCACCGCTTGGAAATTCGGAGGGGTCAGGGTGTTCATGATCTTCGAATACTCAGGAAGGTACTTGGGTTGCTCGACCAGATGGCATTGAGGGTTCGCCAAGGTGCTGAGCGCTTCGCTCGTGCATTGAGAAGCGGCTACCCAGTTCTCACTCAAAACTTTGTTATTCATCGGTATCTGTCCGATCTTCTCGTTGAAGTAACTGTTGGATTCCTCTGAAAGCATGAACTTGATGAATTCCCATGCCTCGTCAGGATATTTGCAGGTAGTGAAAATGCAATATCCCCCCTGGCTTCCTGCGGTATAGGAATACGTGCCCTGTTTGGACACAGGGAAGGAAACCGCCTGGTATTGATCAGGTTTCAAGGCATTGGCATGTTCAGCCTTGGATCCCGTGTTGTGGAAGATCATAGCAGCGGAACCGCCATCAAAAGCGGCGACCATTTCCTTATATCCGTTGGTGATGTCGCTTTCAGAGGTGTACACATTGTAAAGGGAAACAAGTTTCTTCAGGAATTCCACATGTTCAGGGGCGTTGATGGTGCACTTTCCGTTCTTGTCAAAATAGGTCGGGATACCTGAGTATGCATACAGGACATGCTGCAACTCGACACAACTGCCGGAACCTCCCCGTAAGGAGAATCCGTAGAACCCATTCTTCTTATCAGAAAGCACCTTGACCGCATTGAAGAACTCATCCCACGTACGAGGGATTCCAATACCGGCGTTCTTCAACAAATCCGTTCTCACCCACATCAGGGGGGTGGAGACTGTGTCGGTAATCAGGAACAGTCTGTTTTGAGAGTCAAGGTTACGGTTCAAGGTAAGGTAATTCTTGTTGATATCCGCGGATTCGGGCCATGAATCAAAATAGTTGTCCAGGGGTACCAGACATTCCTGGGCCAGCCAGTTTGAACCCCAGGCTGCATTGCAGTGACCGATATCCGGGGTTGTCTTTGTTGCTATCGCAACATCATATTTCTCTTTAGCAGAGGATGAGGGAATACCTTCATATATGACGGTGACCCGATCTTGGGAACTGTTGAAACGATTGATTAACTCCTGATAGTACGGGGTACGGGTCTCTCCTGCGTTCTCATCCCAGAAAGTCAAGGTCGGTTTTTCAGATTTGCCTTGCGCAAATGCGAAAGTGCAGGCAAAAAGCAGAATACAACACACGAATAATTTTTTTCTTTTCATTTTTTATCTCCTTTTCAAATTTTCATGATGATAAAACAAACAAAATTCATTCAGCCTTTCCTCCCTGAAAAGCCTATTCAATAATTACCCTTTCACCGCTCCTGCGCTGAGTCCTGAGACCATGAATTTCTGCACATACATGAACATCAGCACCACAGGGCACAAGGCAATCACACTTCCTGCGGTCAACTGTCCATAATTAATGCTGTACTCACCAATCATCATGCTCAGGCCTACAGGAAGGGTATAATTCCTACTTGAGGTGGTAAACATCAAGGCATACAGGTATTCGTTCCAGCTGCTGATGAACGAATAGGCGGAAATCGCAGCGACTCCAGGGAGCAATACCGGTAGCAATACATGTGCAAAAGCCTGTTTTCGTGAACATCCGTCAACCATCGCCGCTTCTTCCAAGGAGTCGGGAATGCCTTTGATAAAAGTACTCATGAGAGTCGCATTGAAAGGGATATGGAATGTAATGTAGGTGATAATCAAGGACCAGGGTGTGTTTATCATCGACAGCTTATTGTAGATTACGAATAAGGGGATGATTAACATCGCTGTCGGGACAAACTGGGTGCACAAAAGCAATATCAGGAAAAGATATTTTCCTTTGAACTTGTATCTGGCCATCGCATAGCCATCCATGGTCGCAAACACCACGGTGAACAGCGTGCTTACCAGAGAGACAAACAAACTGTTGAGGAAATATCTTGAGAACCCCCCCACATTCCAAGCCTTTGCATAGTGTTCGAGCACCACAGGAGAAGGAAAATAGGTAATGGGTTTCGAGACAATCTGGTTGCTTGTCTTAAGTGAGGTAATTACTGTCCAGTACAGGGGGAACAAGGTCCATATCGAAGCGATGATCAATGGAAGATACAGGCAAAGGAATTTCTTCAGGTTTTTGTTTTGGCGTAAGGAAATCATTTTACCGTATCTCCCTCTTCATTGAATCCGCTCAGTTTCAAATAAGCGAATGCAAAAAGCAACAGGATGAAGAAAGATACGACCGCAATGGCGCTTCCGTACCCGAAGTCACCGTCTCGTCTTGCCGTGTTGGCAAGATATACCGCCAATGTCGTTGTCTTATGGATCGGTCCTCCGCCTGTCAGATTCAGGATCAGATCGACGCTATTGAATTCCCAAACGGTACGGAGCAAGGTGGTGAGGACCACAGTCTCCTTGATATAGGGGAGGGTGATGTGGACGAAGCCCATTATTGCGCCCCCTCCATCGACACGACAGGCCTCATATAATTCATTAGGAATAGACTGCAATGAGGCCAGTACCATAATGGCAAAAAACGGGATGCCCCTCCATAATTCCGCAATCACCACTGCCCAGAAGGCTGTCTGGATATTTCCCGTCCAGGATATCGCACTCTGTATGATGCCCGTTTTTTGTAAAATATCATTGAGAACCCCGACGTTCTCAAAATACATCATCGACCATAGCATCGAGACCAATACCCCAGACAGGGCCCAAGGCAGGAACAGGATTGCGCGGAACACTCCGCACCCTTTGAACTTCCGCTTGAGAAGCAATGCCAGGGATACACCGAACACCAGTTGCAGGCCGACCTCAATGAATACCCATCGGAAGGAATTCCACAAGGCTTCCCAGAAAACAGGATCATCAGTGAATAGCTTAAGATAATTCAGGAATCCGACAAAACCATCTAGTTTAGGTCTGGACAGCAATCTGTTTTGAAAGCTCAGGTAGAATACGTTCCCAAGAGGATATACCAACAGGCAAACAAACAGGAATATGGTGGGAGCAATCAGGATATAGGGTATTGTCCTCTTGGGAATCCCAACTGTTTTTTTTGTCTTCATCATTGACCTCTGTGTTCATTGTCATCGATAAATCCCCTGTTGTAAATTTCACTTTCTTTCGTTACTCATCCACTTTTTTTAGGTTGTCGCAAAAGAAATACTGTTTTGTGGCATGACATATAGGCAAGGCGTATTTCGATAATTAGGATGTTTTCAAGGATGTTCCGAGCTCAGGAAAAAGGTAAGGGGTAATCTATTTTTTGTTACACATAAGGCAGACATTCTTGTTTTACGAGATGAGGAACGGGGGTAGTATCTCTTTATTTTGGCCGATAAGCATAGGGAAAAGACAGGCAACCATAGCAAGTGGGCATGAAAAATGGCAACCAGTATCATGGAGGGTGGTGAAGTTGCTTATGATATTTGCTTGAGCAGAGGAATCGGGTTCTTTGACGTATACGAGGAGAAAGGACAAGTTACTCAGTGACTAGGGATTATCCTTCAGGTCTGTTGACCTGGAGGAAAACGAACACTATGGATCTTGCAGGATATTGTTTTTTTGATTGCCTGACTGTTTTCGGTGGTGTTTTCTCTTGTTCAGGGTTAGACTTGTCCTTATACAAGGGGGGATATCCATGAAAACCTTTGAGGAACTGTATTATGAAGTGCTGGTGAGGACCCTGAAGGAAAAGAATGCTGGTTTCCTTGACCAATTGGGACAGTATGACACCCATCATCTTGATTGTCTCCTGCATCCTGAGAAACATCCCCTCGTCTGGCAGATTGGACCCTGCTCCTGTGAGGAGGAAAATCCCGTATGCGCCCAAGTCTGCCCTTTCCATGCCATCCATCGTGGGGAAGCGGGAAACATGGTGATTGATGAGGACAAATGCGCAGGATGTTCCCTTTGCATTGACGAATGCCGTGCCAGGAAACTTACCAGTAGCAAGGATATCATCCCTGCAATCGAGGCCATCAGGTCCCATAAAGGACTGACCTATGCATTGGTGGCTCCTGCCTTTCTCGGACAGTTCAGCAAGGAAGTGACTCCAGGGAAGCTTAGGACCGCCCTGAAGCAAATCGGTTTTGATGGCATGATTGAAGTGTCCTTGTTTGCCGATATCCTGACCATGAAGGAAGCCCTGGAGTTTGACGAGAACATCAAGACAGAGAAGGATTATCAACTTACCAGCTGTTGCTGCCCTGTGTGGATTGCTCTGATCAGGAATATATTCAATGAGTTGGTTCCTCATGTACCGCCCTCTGTGTCCCCCATGATAGCTTCCGGCCGTGCGGTGAAATTCCTGCATCCTGATGCCTTGACGGTCTTCATCGGTCCTTGCATCGCGAAGAAAGCTGAGGCCAAGGAGAAAGACATAGCGGATGCGGTGGATTACGTACTGACTTTCAGAGAGGTCCAGGATGTATTCGATGTCATGAAAATCAATCCCTCCGAAATGGAAGACAGTGAGAAAGATCATTCCTCTCGGGCGGGCAGGATTTATGCCCATGCGGGAGGGGTCAGCGAGGCGGTTTCCGACACGCTAAAACGCTTGGACCCCGACAAGGATATCGCCATCAGGACACAAGCAGCCAGTGGAGTGCGTGACTGCAGGACCATGATCAATGATCTCAGGGAAGGGAAGACAACGGCGAACTTCTTTGAGGGAATGGGATGCATCGGAGGGTGTGTGGGAGGACCACGGGCGATTATTCCCAAGGAAGAAGGGAAGCTGAATGTCGAGGCCTATGGAGCTGCCGCCCCCTATCTTACCCCGATTGACAATCCCTATGTCATTGAGTTGCTCAACCGTCTTGGTCTGAAAACCGTGGAGGACCTCTTGAAAAAGAGTGATATCTTCACCCGAAGCTTTGATTGAAACAACCATTTGATTTTTTTGCTTACAAAATTTTAAAATTTCAAAGTTACTTCTTATTACCAAGATAATGATAAGTTATGATTATGTCTGACACGTTCCCCGAATTGGTGAAATTTAGCTGAATTCATGAGGAACTTGAATAGCTCAATTGCTGGATTGTCTTTTACTGGCTATCTTTATTGACGGGATAAGCTAACAAGTTTTTGGTTGTTATCTTCTGGCTCCAACCTCGACAATTATATCAGGCAGACAGGTTTATTCTTAATGCATGTTGGAATAAAATGAAGTTTGAGACCAAACTAACAGGAAGTGACCTCCTTGAGTTTTGCTATTAGTTTGTTTTTTTCACCGCTGCCGTTCGTAGGAAAACGTAGCAATGGTATTCCATATAATTCCAGGATATTATTCTTCTTCTTGTCGCGTTCCGACTGTACGGTTCCCTTCTTGTGATAACGGAATCCGTCTACCTCAATAGCAAGTACCGGCTTCTTGCTGATGAGGTTATAAATCAGGAAATCAAGATGGGTTGCCCCGTTCATTGCATAACGACATTCGCTTTCTGTCATCAGGTTATTGATTATCAGACCTGTGTCTCTGATTACCATATTCAATGGTTCATGACACACAACATCTAACGCAGGAAGGCTGTTTTCATGTAATACTTCTTGTATAAGTCCATACATGAAATTTTCTGAATCATATGTGGAAATATGGTTATGAGTTTTAAGATATTGGAGACGATTTTCTTCATACTGATGATAAAGTAAGTCAAAGACAGAATAAATATTGCTTTCTTCAATACTTCCGTTATTGTATGCAATATAATCAATCAAATCTCTGACGTTGCTGTTCTTTGGCTGCTCATTTCCAGAAACAACAAGATATAATCGTTTCTTTGCCCGAGAGACCGCTACATTCAAGAGGTTGGGATTATCAGCAAACTGGGTCATTTCATCATCAACAGTTGAAATGATGATGACATTTTTCTCCCGTCCCTGGAATTTATGTACTGTAGCGACATCAATCTTTTTTCCTTCAAGAGCAATTTTAAGAGCATTGACTTGCTCATTATACGGCGAGATGATACCTATCTCATCATCTGAATAGGTAAGCGATGGAATTATTTCCTTTACTATTACATCTATCTGCCTCTGATTCATATGATCCCGTTTGTGATTCCCTGCAACTGTCTTCATAACGGAGATTGCCTTCTCTTCACCATCATCCTTCGTCATGATAAGAAGCTGTCCATTATAAAACTTCTTATTACAGAAATTAATTATTTTGGGATGACAGCGATAATGTTCACGCAATAATGTCGTCGGAACATCAGGTAGCAGGGAGCATACAGACTGCAGAAAATTTTTCTCTCCAGAATTATAGTTGTTGCTAATATGATATGAATCGTAAAGCGCCTGCAAACGTTTCTTCCTATCATCATCTACCACATTAGGAAGCTGCTTTGTATCGCCAACAATTACTGCATTCTTTGCACAGGACAAAGCCAAAGCGCCAGTTGCAACATCAACCTGCGATGCTTCATCAATGATGATATAATCATATTCAGCTTTCGTACCAAGACTGCAGCGAGAAGAAAAAGTTGTGCTTAGAACAACTGGATATTCTTTCTGCACTTCTTCATAATTCTTCCATAGATCATCTTCGCTGAATATTTCCCGTTCGGACTTCTTCCTATATCGATAGTAGAGTTTTGCTTTGAGGAACTGCATCGACATTCCAGTTAGTTCTTCCATAAGCTTTTTTTGATTGCAGTTTTCAAGTGCTTTTTCAAGCTCTTCAATTTCCCTGTTCAACTCAATATGTTTTATACGGTAAAAAAGCGACTGCATGAGTGTCACAATTTCGTCGCTACCTCTTCTGTAGAAATTCCATGTTGCAATACCATATATCAAGCGACACTTTAATTTAAAAATGAATGATACTTTTCTGCCAACATCAGAAAACCTTTCACATTCTTTCCATAAGTTGAAAATTGTATCAATTGTTAATGTTCTTCGCAGCATAATTTCCGAATAATTACTGCCTGATTTATCAGAATACTGACAGAAGTGTTTATATTCTGTTTCTAGTTCCCTCAAATTCTGTTTAAGTTGTGCAAGCAGTTTCTGCTTTGTAAAAACTTCCTTCAGCTTCTCTGAACGCTCACAAACATCTTCAAAAAAATCAATTTTTGTTGCTACGTCAGACCTCCAGGATTGCAATATGTCTGGATACCTCCCAGACTGTTCTTGAATAAAATTTCTTTTGTTAGCCGTATTTCCAAGTGAAGCAACAATAAACCCTAAATCACAAGAAGAAAGCTTCTCCATGATGTTTGCTGTCGCGGAGTTGTTGTTTGAGACAACCTGAACAGTTTTTCCAGCAACAAGCAAGTTTGCAATGATATTGAGAATCGTCTGCGTTTTACCAGTTCCTGGCGGACCCTGAATAACACTGATTTGTTTGGAAAGCGCATTCCGTACTGAATGATACTGGCTTTCGTTACAACCGAATGGAAAAATAGGAGTGACAGGCGTCAACTTCTTTACTGCATATTTCTCAGGATCCAGGTAGAAAGAAAGCGCCTTATTCTCTTCTACGAATTGTATTTTCTCATACTGTTTCGGCAGTAGCTTTGTTCCATCTTCGGCACGCAGGTCACAGGTATCGGCAACCTGTTTCAAGTATGTGAACACATTGTTTGCTTTCGGCTCAGCCAGACAAGAAGCAGTGATATGTAGCGAATTTTTCCCATAATCCCGTTCGTTGCCATTATCAAAACAAATATGCCAGCATTGATATCTATCATTCTCAAAGTCATAAATCGCATCTATTCCAAACAGTGGTGTTTTCCCGTGTGCAATTTCATAATTCGCGGGATTCAGTACTTTCGGATTTTTGAGCCATGTTACTGAATTGTGATTATACGAATATTTTTTACCTGAATTAAAGGTTATTTCATATTTATTCGTCTGCAAATTAAATTTGCAAAACTTAACATCAGTAGTAATGACTCTGTCATTAGCAATTATCAGATTTTCATGCAGATTCACGGAAATCGCCTCTTTAGGAATATTTTCGAGTTTATATTCTTTTCACATAGTTTACCGACTTAATGTATTAAGTAAATACAAAAACACCGATGCCGAAATTCTGAATATTTTCTTCTCTTCAGGATATTCCTAAATACTGAAGTCCTCAACATATTTCGCAATAATAAGATTGAAATGCACCTTTGAAAAAGGTTCGACGATTAGATCCCTTCTCACTGATTTTAGCATCCTCACGGTACTTCACTTATACCATCTCGGGAACAGCATCTTGAGTGCGCCGTACGACAATATAAGAGCCATTATCATGCTGAGTTGTTATTACTGAACACCTTAGCGTGCTTGTAGATGGCAATCACGCAATAATTCCCAGTCAACTGGATTCTTAGTAATATCATCCGTCATCAGTACAGTATTCTGTATAGTTGCATCGGAAAAGTAAATTATATTTTGCTATCTACATCTGTTTTGAGCTTATATTTATAAGCGGATTTGTGTAAATCAAATCGGTACTTTCAAAATATTATATCTTTTTCGAGTGTCACCCTGTTCAGTCCAATTTTTTACAGATAGCAGTAATGTTTATTGTGTTTGAGGAATTGTTACAAAAGTATAAAAATACCTTTTTCAATATCTAAGACAACCCCTGATTGCATAGAGTGCTGGTAAATCCCGCTTCGAAGCCTTATTCACCTCACTCATGAGATACATCGCTCCTTCAGATTGGGATTGCTAGTTGAAGAGAGCCTCTTCCTGATCACTTTTCACCCAAAGGGGAAGACTGTCAACCGGATAGGTCTCCTTATACCACTGTCCTATGGAATCGACTCTCCTGTGATCCAGGACCTGGGTCCAACTCCCTTTGGGAAGATAGTATTCCGTGACTCCCGTAGGGGTGAATACCGGAGCCACAAGCAAGGACGGACCTAGCATATACTGCCGATCCAATGTGGCACAAGCCGGATCAAAAGGATATTCAATCAGCATGGCACGCAGGACAGGGATGCCCTTGGTAGCAGCTTCTTCACCGCAGCGCAAGAGATATTTCAGCATGCGGTGCTTCAGATTAAGGAATTTTTTTGTTATTTCGCTTGATTCTTCATCAACAAGCCAGGGGACTCTGTAGGATTTGCTTCCATGTAACCTGCTATGGGAGCAAAGCAAACCGAATTCAATCCAGCGCTTGAAGAGCGTGGGGTCCGGCCTTCCTTCAAAGCCACCGATATCATGGCTCCAAAAGCCGAACCCACACAAACCGAGACTGAGACCGCCCCTCAGTGTCTCAGCCATGGATACAAAGGTGGATTCACAATCCCCTCCCCAATGCAGGGGGAATTGCTGCGACCCCACGGTTGCACTACGGGAGAAGAGACAGGCTTCGCCTTTGCCTCTTCTCTTCTCGAGCAAGGTGAAAACCGCCTGATTATAAAGGAAGGTGTAGTAGTTGTGCATTTTCTTCGGATCGCTACCATCGGCATACACGACATCCTTGGGGATACGTTCGCCGAAATCGGTTTTGAAACAATCAACACCAAGATCAAGCAATGCGCCAAGTTTGTCCTGGTACCAGCGATACGCCTTGGCATTGGTAAAATCCACAATGCCCATGCCTGGTTGCCAGAGGTCGGTCTGCCAGACGGAACCATCAGGACGTTTAATCAGATATCCTTGTTCCTTTCCCTCAAGGAACATGCTTGAACGCTGGGAGATGTAGGGATTGATCCAAAGGCAGACCTTGGTTCCCCGTGCATGGATTTTATCCATCAGACCCTTTGGGTCAGGGAACATGACAGGATCGAAAATGAAGTCAACCCAGTGGTAGGCACGCATCCAGAAACAGTCAAAATGGAACACGGAGACATGAGCCTGCCGTTTCTCCATGCCGTCAAGGAAATCCAGGATGGTCTTTTCATCATAGCTTGTCGTGAATGAAGTGGAGAGCCAAAGCCCGTAGGACCAGGAAGGGAGTCGTGCGGGACGTCCGGTCAATGCTGTATAACGCTCGAGGATTTCTTTGGGATTCTCGCCTCCGATCATATAATAGACAAGCTCCTCACCGGGAACGCTGAATTGAATTCGGGATGTTTTCTCACTTCCCACTTCAAAACTTACCTTGTCCGGGGTGTCTACAAAGAGACCATACCCCTTGCTGGATAGAAAGAAAGGGATGTTCTTGTATGCCTGGTCACTAGCCGTGCCTCCATCCTGATTATCTATGTCAATGCTCTGTCCATTCTTGACGAATGTGCCAAAGCGTTCTCCCAGACCGTAGATATGCTCTCCGACATCCAGGTTGAATTCTTCCTTGAGGAAAGGGCCAAGTGCCGCATCCCTCATATAACCTGTTGCCTTTGACTGGACTTGGGTAAGTCCTTTCTCCTTATATGCCCAATCCACCTGCCAAGGTGCATTCAAAAGAAAAGTCGCCTTGAGATTGCCACTTGAGATGGATGCATGGTCTTCCTTAATGGTTATCGCCGGTTTTTGTACAGCATCTTCAGTAATAAAGAATTGCGGCTTCTTTTCCACCCCTCCCTCAAAATGAGTGATACGTACCTTCAGCACATCCATTCTTGGTGCGGTGACCTGTACGGTGAGCATCGTGAGGTCATTGCAATCGGCTCGGGATTGTATCATGCGGCATGCCCCGTATACGGTCAGAGCGGTATCATTCTGTTCCGCTTCAATGGCTTCCAATGCGAATTTTGCGGTCACATTCTCTCGTAATAGCCAATATCCATTGATAAATTTCATTTTATTGCTCCCGCAGTGATACCCTTTGTCAGGGTACGTTGGAATAAGACAAAGAATATGATACAGGGAAGTATGCCAAGGAATGCGCTGGCCGAAGCCGCGGTCATATCCATGTTATGCTGCCCCTGGGTGACAGAGATAGCGATAGGCACTGTTTGGTGGGCGTTGGAGACAAGCATCACCAGCGGGATGAAGAATTCGTTCCAAGTCCAGAGAAAAAAGAAGACAAAAAGCACGGATAAGGTGGAACTGCTTACCGGGGCGACAATCTTTACCAGAAGCTGGCGTTTCGAACATCCGTCCACCGTTGCTGCCTCAAGCAACTGCCGGGGGAAGGCCTGGAAGGCGGAACTGAGCAGGTAAGTCCCAAAAGCGCTCTGGATTACCGTAAAGATAATGATGACCGAAAGCTGATGGTCGTAGAGGCCCACAAGTTTTGCCATATAGTACAAGGGATAGACCAGGACTTCCTGCGGCAGGGTATTTGCGATGACGAACACGATGAGAAAGCCCACCGTCCCCTTGATCTTTCCGATGCCCAGTGCGAATGAGTTGAGCAGGGAGAGCAGCACGGCCAGGATAGCCACACTGAAGCTTATGGAAAAACTGTTCCAGAGCTTCTGTCCGTAATTCACCCGTGTCCAGAAGGTGATGATGGCCTGCAAGGACCAGGGCTGGGGAAGGGTGAGGGGCCCGTTTTTCGCAAAATCAGGGGCCGTCTTGAAGGAATTTGTGATGATGACCACAAAAGGAAACACCATGAGCACCATGATCAGGGTAAGGAGAATCAGTGTCAGAATCTTCCCTGTGATTCGTTTTTTCTTTGTCTGGGCATGCATCAGTATTCCCCCTCATCAGTCATCTTGCTCTGGCAGGTGATGAAAATGACTTCCAGTATCACAATGATAACCGTCATGATCATGGCAACGGTGGAGCCATAGCCAACCCTGGTCTTCTCAAAGAAGTTCTGGTAGGCAAAATAGGACGGCACCATGGTCGCCGTCCCTGGGCCACCTCTGGTCAGCACGTAGATTTGCGAGAAGAGCTTCAGGGAGTAGATCATTGAGGTGAGCACGACCACAAGGAGCTCAGGACGGATCATATAGACATAGATGCGGAATTTCTGATACCAGTTGGCGCCGTCGACTTCCGCCGCCTCGATGACCTGGGGATCCACCCTTTGGAGACCTGCCATGAAGATGATCAATGGATAACCGATCTGGAACCAGATCATGATCATCATCACCGAGTTCAATGCCGTGGCGGGATTTCCCAGCCAGTTTTGGGCAAGGCCACCCAGTCCGAAGAGCTTCAGAAGCGAATTGAGCGCACCTTGCTTCGGATTGAGTATCCAGCCCCAGACTATTCCCGCTATGGCCACAGGCAGAACCTGTGGCAGATAGTAAGCTGTACGGAAAAAATTCACTGTATGGGTTCCGAGCGTATCGGATACGTAATCGAACAGAAAGACAGAAAGCAGCAACCCGATGAACGTGGGGATTACCGTGATGGCGAAAATCAATTGCAGGTTGTTGCGGAACGAGGCCCAGAATATCGGGTCTGCCAGTGCACTCCTGTAGTTTGCAAGACCCACGAACTCAGGCTTGCCGACTCCTGTCCATTTGGTGAAGCTTACAGAGAGGCTCATGAGAAAGGGAATCCCGATGACAATCACCAGCAGGATGAATCCCGGGACGAGAAATATCCCATAGCCTTTCGATCTCTCTCTCATGACGCCTTCCTTTCAGCTTTGCCTATTTTCCTTCCTGATACGCTTTGTTAAGTGAATCAAGAACCTGATCGACCGTTTGTGAACCAAGAAGTAGATTCTGCAAGTTGGATACCAACCCGTCATAGAAACCTGCCGCAGGCCAATCCGGATAGAATGCGAGCCCGTCCTCTTCGTTCAACTTACCAAACAGATTGATGAGTTCCTTGATCTTTTCATCCTTGATCTGGCTGATGTCGGCAGCGACAGGGATGCCTCCTGCATTGCCCATCAGTGCCTGCACATCAGGCTGCAAGGTGATATTGATGAAATCGTAAGCCAGCTCCTTGTTCTTGCTCTTGGTCGGGACAACCCAGATGTTTCCTGAGGAACCAGGGCTCAGCTTGTTGCCCGGGAACAGACCGATGGACCATTTGAAGTTGGTGATCTCATTGGCGAAACGACCATACCACCATGATCCCGATACCATTATCGGTGCAGTGCCATTGGTGAACTGAAGTCCCATATCCTCAGCCTTCAAGCTGATGCAATCCTTATCGATGTAGCCTTTCTTCACCCATTCGACCATCTTGTTCGCAGCATAGGTGAATGCCGCATTATGGAAATCGAAATCGCCCTGGTACAGCTCATACGCGTTGACCATTTTCCTGTCGGCCTTTGCAAGAGCCAGCTCATAGAACAGGTGCTGTGAAGGATATTCGGCTCCTGCCATGGCAAGTGGTATTATCCCTTGCGCTTTGAAAGCCGCCATCGCGCTTTCCATCTCGGCGAAGGTGGTGGGGATGGGGATGTTGTACTTCTTGAACATGTCGTTGTTGTAGTAGACCATGACGTATTCACCGTAGTTGGTCACTCCGTACCATTTTCCACTGCCCATGGTTCCTTCGCTATTGTAGCGGCAGGTGGTCTGCAGGCTCGGGGAGAGTTTCTTATCCCACCCATATGTTGCCGCTTGCTCACTCAGATCGGTGAGCAGCCCTTGTTTGGAAAGCATACCTGCCGTAGCATTGCCCTTGTTATACTCCATGACATCCGGAGCCTCATCACTGTTGAGTATCATTGATGCGGTCTGCCTGATCTGCTCAAAGCCCTTGTTCTCATAGACAATCTCCACCTCCGGATGTTTTGCCTGGAACTGCTTCATCGCCTCCGCCCAGGAGGCGCCCATCGCTCCGTTCGCACTTTCGTAATGCCAGATGGTGAATTTTGTCTTTTCCTGTTGTCCTTTTTCCTGCTGTCCTTGTGCGAATGCCGATAGCAACGCCAAGGAAAGTGCCAATGTCAGAATGAACCCCTTTTTCATAACGACCTCCTGTTAATCGTTTCTTTTCTCTTTTGTCACTGGACCGCTGCTTTGTCGTTCGACAAGTATGCAGGGAAACAGTGATTCAGATAACTCGCAATAGGTATTGTCCAACCGTGAGATGAGCTTGTTCACCGCCAGGGACATCTGCTTCTCCCCTTGGAGCTCGAAGGTGGTCAAGGCAGGGAGTCTCAATGTGGCGGAACTTGCTGTTGAGACGATGGATACCAAAGAGAAATCCTCTGGAATGCTTCTTTTTGTGTGCTCGATAGCCTTGATCACCCCGCAGAGAATGCGGTCATTCATCACGATATAGGCTGTGCAGTCCTTGTGCTTCTCTAAGTCCTCAAGCACCAGGGAGTAAGCTTTCTGGGGGCTCGGTGGACAAAAGAAACTGTGTCCTTGGTACCGCAACATTCCTTTGAACTGTTCGAACGCTTTTTGGGATCGGACTACAGGACCGTATTCTTCCTTGAACATTTCCTCACTCTGATTGATGAACCCGATTATCCGATGTCCCTTGGCGATGAGGTAGGAAAGAGCATCCAACATGGTCCTTGGGAAATCCGTATCGACATAGCAGGGGGTATGGGCCTGGTCATCCTGACCTACCAGGACAAAGGGCACCTGCTCCTGCTCAAGTACAGGTATACGATAGTCGTTGTTGCGCACTTCCATCAGGATAACCCCATCGACCAGTTCCTGACCGAGCAATTGATGCAATTCTGCCGGTTCCTTGGTTTTCAAGGACCAGAAGACAAGATGGTATTTCTTGAGTGTGGCTGCCTGGGCGGCACAAGTGATCAAGGAAAGTTCGCTGAGACCCACTCCCCGTTCCACAGGAGGAAAGACAAGAGCGAGAATCCGTGTACGTTTACTGGCAAGACTTCGGGCGATTGCATGGGGGCGGTATCCCAATTCTTTCATGGATTTCTGTATCAGGAGCTTTTTCTCAGCGGAGATTGGTCTGTTCCCGCTAAGGGCATAGGAGACAGTACTAAGAGAGACTCCCGCCTTCTTCGCCACATCTTTCATTGTCATCGGACACCTTCTGCTGAAATAAATCGTCGAAACGTTTCGATAGTTATAGTGTAGGCCTGCTTTTCTCCATATGTCAACTTTTATTTCCCAAAAGAACCTTCTTCAGGAGGAAAGGAAAAACTTGTCTCTTGGAGTCTGTGGTATTTCCTTACCAAGAATGACAATCTGCATACATTACAGGGCTTTCCTCATGCATATGCTGTTTTCTTTTCTGGCATAGGGCCCGTAATTCTGTTGCATCTCATATCCTTCACTTGTAGAGAGGCCTATCGCCTCAAATTGCTTTTTCCCTGTCTCCAATACGGCATAGGTATATCCTGCCTCTCTCGCAGTTCCTTCCAATTCCCTCAAGATTGATTTTGATATTCCCTGGTGTCTGTATTCTTTTCTCACGAGTATTCGTTTTATTTCCACGGTGCTCTCGTCATATTTCTTAAAAGCTCCGCAGGCGACAGGCAACGTATCCTCATATACCAGCACCATGTCGTTGAGGTGATCGGGTCTGTTGGAGAGGTCATACTGCTTCTGCGACATTCGTTACTTTGTCGAAAGACCTGGTCCCTGAAAGATAGGCCTCTTTAAGCCGGAGCGATTGGGCATAGGCCCCTACTGCCGCATGGGTCCGTATATGCGGCGGATATCGGATTTTGAGCCACAAAGAAAGCTCTCCTGAATGGGATTATCCTGGATCCTACGTTGTATCTTGATGACAAGCTGGTGATCAGCAAAGGGAAATTCCTGGTTAATTCGTAGAATAAGTGTGGAAAGGTTTAATATTATTAAGATAGATAAGGTGCCGAATAAGGCACCTTATCTGGTATTAGTATCTCTCTTAATATTTCAATGGCTTGACAGATGCTGGTTGTTGGATTTTGAAGGAAAGAATCAAGGGCGGGTATGGGCGATTGCATTCCCAAATTGATGCACGGAGCATGGTTGCCAAGCCGACAAACAATACACTCACAAGAAAGACCAAAAGTATCATCTCGATCTTGATGAGAGGAAATGTCCATTGCACTTTTTTGGGGGGGAACGAGCAAAGAGACAAGGAATACGCAATCGGCTTCTGTTCTAAATTTTGAAAGATTCAGCAGTAAAAGGAATCCAGTAATTTCAAGAAAAACTCCCAATTAGGGTTTGATTTTTTTTCTTGAGGTGAAAAGTAGTACAGGTCCTTGTAGAGCTTCCTTAATCCACTTTTATTGCTGTTTGGAAGTTTTGTGAGTGCATGGATAAGCTCAAATCCGTAGATAATTGATATTGAATCCAGTCCTGTTTGTAATTTCTCAGAATGAGTAACCAGCTCAACTGGTACATGATCGTAAGTGGAGAATAAATGAATACCTTTTGCAGCCGCATAGGATAAGGTTTTGACTTCTCCTCTATCTTTCTTGTTGTTTTGTTGGGAGTCGTAAAAAAGCAAACCAGTATGAATAAGTTTTGTTTCTATTGTGTCTCGGAAGGTTTTTTCACGGGAATCCAGCATTGAATCATTAACCACGGCAAGTTTATTATCTTTGATAAGTTGGTCAACAAAGGCCTTTTGTTCTATTTTGACAATTTCTTGGTACACAGCAGAATGAATTGCTACACCAGTAAATGTATTGAAAAGTGGTGTCAGCCAGATCTCGCAATAGTCAATGAATGAGAGAGGATGGTATTGTGAGAAACTGGAAGACCGGTCAGGAGGAATGAAAATGTTGGCATCAAGGAGAAGCTCTTTCCCTTTTGATTCAAGTAACCCTGCAAAAGCAGTGTTCCTTGAGTTCTTGATTTGCATTACTCATCATCCTCGGTATCATCTAGTCCCTCAGAAAAGTTAATGCCCAATTCTTGTGGTGTCTTCCCAAACAAAAGGAGTGTATCAGTTAATTCCTGTTCATCAATCAATCCTGTGGTGTAGTTTGAAAGGATACATTCCAGACTTCCATTGTCAATGGTTTTCGTTTTAGTCATGCAGTTCAGTTTTGCATAGGTATCAGGATCAAATGCTTTTGCAATTAAGGAATATTGTCCTTCCCCGTTTCTTGGGTCTTCTTTGTACAGGTTGTTGTACTGGTCCTCGTTGATGAGTTTTTTCTCATATAAGCGACGCACTATTGACCGATAAGGCAACCACCAGGATAGATGGATTCTTGCGATGAACCTCAGCAATGTGGGAATATCCTGCTCAATAAAAAGGTTTTCCTTGTCAAATTGCTTCTGCACAAGGTGGTGTAACGTTGTGGAAGGAAGAAGAAACTCAGCAGCAAAGTAATTCGCTTCTCGATCAGCGATGGCTTGCTCACCTGATAATTCTTTACCTTTTTCTCTCATATCAAGGAGAATGTAAGGGCTGAAATGGCTTGTTTGTGAAGCAGTGAAGAAATGATAGAGCTCATGGGCCAGGGCAAACAATTGCCGGTCAAAATAATCCGCCCTGTTAAGTCCGATACAATGGTGAGTTGTCCCCCCAGTGGCATCACAATAA
>JBAXZS010000016.1:0-20207 GCA_041670175.1 Sphaerochaetaceae bacterium
CCTGCTCCATGAACCAAGTATAGCATCCTCTATGAATGCTCGTCAATTTTATTCTATTATTACTGCATAACATCAACACATGTAGTAATTCATACATATATAAAAAGTAGCATGGAGACATACCTTGAACATCTTTCTTGTAATAATAGGGGAAAGGAAACAAATAGAAAAATGAAAGGGAACTCGCAACTGACTTCCGAGGACTGACACTTTGAGGACAAATCGCCGACAGGTCTATTTACAAAACCACGGAAATTAACTAGCCTGTCTTTGTAGCGGCTATAGTCAGTCGCAAATGGTCCTGTAGCTCAGCTGGATTAGAGCGTCTCCCTCCGGAGGAGAAGGTCGCGCGTTCGAATCGCACCAGGATCAATGTCTTGCTTCTTCCAATGAATTTGTTTTGAAGGATGCCAATCCAGCATCCGAAGTTTATCCCACCGCTATTTCTTGCTGTACCGTATCTTGCCCCATCTACAGCAAAGGGAAGTCACCCCTGTGGCTTGCTTACCCAAAATGGTATCCATCTCTCTGGCGACAAAACCAAAAGCCATCATCTTGGTAAAAAGGAACAAGACATAATCCACTTTGGCAATATGATTTTTCTCCTGCATGAGGAACTGCCGAAGAGGAACGTTTATTGAGAAACACCAGAGGGGAATCACGATAATCACGTTCTTGCGGGAAGAAACCTGCTCTTGGTTTCATTGGCCGTTGGAGCAGGGCAAAACAACTACATCGCCCCAATGTCGATGAACAACGTCAAAAACACCAGCTGCACACGAGAAATCCTATACTGTCTACCTGGTAACCCAAGCAATCAAAGACGACAGGTTCTCTTTCTTTACACAGGACCTGCCATTGAGCAACATATCGAGCATGTCCTGCTCCTCTGGGGTCTTGTCCGCTTTCTTTTTAAGACTCTTACCTACGGTCTTCTTCATGATACCCATCATAAACTTATAAAGGCCTTTCAGCTTATCCATCTCAAATCCACCTTGCAGATAGAACACCTTTTGGTTTGTCGCCAGGTGGTATTTCTCGACCACTTCCTTCTCATTCTTCTCATCAAAGGCCGCCATACCGACTATTGCGATGGTTGTCACCTCATAGAGAGAAAGCGCCTTCTTCAAGCCTGAGACGGAACCAGCCATGAGCCATCCAAGAAAAATCACCTTGGCTCCCCGCTCGACTTTCTCCGTTCCCAGTCTGAAACAAGGAAGTCCCAACTCCTTGGACAACAACTGAGCATACGCCTCGGCATGCCCAGCATTAGATGTGTAGAGAATCATTTTTTCCTGCATAACCCTTATCCTCCATTCTTCCGGTCTTGGTGAAACGAAAGAGAAAACATCCGCCTTCGCTCTCGCTATGTATCCTTTTTCCCGTCCTCTTCCTTTTCCTCACATTCCTTGCATTTGCCAAAGATGATCGAATTATCACAAGAGGGATCAAAACCATGATACTCGCGGATATGATCGATGAATTGTTGCATGACAGTACAATCCAGATGGATAACCTTGCCACAAGAGGAACATTGCAAGTGCAAATGATTGTGACAATCAGCATGTTCCCCCATAATTTGATAACAAGCCTTGTTTCCTTGCTCATCTCTCAATTTCAACAACTTCTCATCCTTGACGAGTCTCTCGATATTACGATACACAGTAGAGAGGTCCAAGTGTTCATTTTTATCCTTCAGCGCGGAATATATCTCCTCAACGGTCGCTGTACTGTTTTCCCTTTCCCTGAGATACGAAAGGATCTCCTGCTTGTACTTAGTCTGATAACTTGCTCTTACCATATCCTTACTCTATCGTCTTTTCCAAACGGATGTCACGACTGCTGGAGCCTAGACGAATAACAAAGGTTCCTTTATCTCTTACAAAACTCCAGGACTGAATATCATAATAACTAAAGGCATCATCCCCAAGAACAAACGATATCGTCTTGCTTTCCCCCTTTTTGAGGAACACCCTGGAAAACTCCTTAAGCTCTTGCAGAGGTCGATACACCTTTGCATCGCTTTGATGCACATACAATTGAACGACCTCCGCTCCATCGCAACAACCACTGTTGGTAAGAATGAAAGAAACCAACACCTTCTCAGCCTCTTGTGTGACAACAAGTGATTCATACGAAAAGGAGGTATAGGAAAGTCCATGTCCAAAGCAGAAGGCAACCTCTTGTCCTTTTGTATCGAACTGGCGGTATCCCACTAACAGTCCTTCCTTATACTCCATCGCCAACTGATGTCCACTTTGGTCCCTGCCCTGGTATTTGTATACATTCTTGCTGGCAAGCTTCCAATATTTCCTGGCATAGTTCCTTACCGATTGATAATCAGAGAAATCATTGGCAATGGTAAATGGTAATCTGGCACTTGGGTTCACTTTACCAAGGAGCACATCCGTTATCGCCTCGGACGTACTTTGCCCAAGATAAAAAGCCTGGACGACCGAAGGGATGGTGGTAATCCAACTACCGGTCTCCACAGCCCCTCCGCATTGCAGAACCACTACGGTATTGCTGTTAAGCATGGCACACTGCTCAATCTCTTCCTTTTGAGGGAGAGGTAGCTCCCACTTACGATCATAGGCCTCACTTTCACTATAATGGTCAAAGCCCATGACAAGAATCACCGCTTCACATCGGCTGACCTTCTCCCTGTATTCTCTCTTTCTCCACCAGCGGGAAGGCAGCACAGTGGTGTCAGCGACCACTGTCGGAAGATACCGGGCCATGCTTTGAGGCTCCTGGCCCTGGGGAAAAATAATTCTGGAGGAGCCACCTCCATCGGACACCTGCATGCTGTTCGGTCCTCCAAGACAAAGTTTCTTTCCCTTGAGAGGCAACAGATCCCCCTGATTCTTTAACAGACAAATCCCTTCGCGGGCACTCTGCAAGGCAAGAGCCTGATGTTCCTTGCTTGTGGCATCCTTGGCCTTCTTGTCGATAAGCGGCCGATCAAACAATCCCGCCTTCTCAAAAGCATTGAAAATACCAAGCAGATGCCGGTCAATGTCAGAAATGGTTATCTCTCCTTTATCAAGAGCCTCCTTGAGATTGAGAGGGGAAAGATACTTGGGGGAAGGCATCTCCAGGTCAACCCCGTTCTTTATCGTACCAACCGTGCTGTAGAGGGAGTTCCAGTCGCTTATCACCAGATTGTCAAAACCCCATTCCCCTTTGAGAATCTCGCCAATAAGATAAGGATGCTCTCCCGCATGTACGCCATTGACCAGATTATAACTCGTCATGACGCCCAGGCTCCCTGCCTCAATGGCTTTCTTGAATGCAGGCAGATATATTTCCCTCAATGTCCGTTCATCAACCACGGAATCACAAAGATGGCGACTGTAATCACTGTTATTACACGCATAATGCTTCACCGTAGTGATCACTCCTTGACTCTGCACCCCTTTGATGTAGCAAGAAGCCATCTCCCCTGCCAAATAGGGATCCTCCCCCATATATTCAAAATTTCTTCCACAGGTAGGAACCCTGGTGATATTCACTCCAGGACCAAGGAGAACCCCTACTCCCTTGGCCCGGCATTCCTCGCCTATCGTCTTGCCAATTTCCGTTATCAAATCCCTATCGAAGGACGCGGCCATGGCAACAGCCGAGGGAAACACCGTGGTCTTCTCCTTCCACCCTCTCAAGCCCATGGTCGCATCACTGGTAGGGACACTTTGCAAGCCTAGACGTTTCACAGGCCGGATGCAGAACTCATCAATTCCGCTAAGCAACTCAAGCTTTTCCTGTTCCGTCATCGCCTCAACAAGTCTCTGTGCCTTGGTCTTCGAGCTATCATCGCTGATACATAGGTGCATGGCACCTTCCCCAGCTGGTAGCTGACGGGGAACAAAGTACTTAAGCATCTGGCTTTGAAGATATCTCTGCTTGAAAGTGTGTAAACGGGTCATGATCACCTCCATATCGATATCTTATCATAGAAAGACTTGCCTTAGTGAGAGAAAAACCATACTCTTTGAACCATGAGAGTTCTTTTTTTGGGAGAGATTGTAGGTAAGCCGGGAATCCAGACTGTCAAAAGTTTACGAAAGCTTCGTGAAGATAAAAAAATAGACCTTGTCATTGCAAATGGTGAGGGAGCAACGAACGGGTTTGGACTTGGTAAGGCTCATGCCATACAACTATCGAAGCTAGGTATTGATGTAATAACTGGTGGTGAAAAGATTTATTTCAAGTTGGATATGGTTGAGTTCATTAGCAAGACTTCCTTGGTTTTACGACCTGCAAACTACCCGGTGGGAAATCCTGGAAGGGGAATCCGGACCATGGACGTACTTGGCAGAAAAGTCGTAATCATAAACCTGCTCGGTACCAGTAGTTTTCCCAAGGTCCATCTTGACAATCCTTTCTCCTTGGCCCGGATATTAGTGGATAAGGCAAGGGAAGAGAATGCAAACCCTGTTATTCTGGTACAGTTTCATGCCGCCACAACCGCAGAGAAAGCAACAATGGGCTTTATGCTTGATGGTAAGGTCAGTGCGATGATTGGTACCCATACCAAGGTAATGACAGCGGATGCACGTATTCTCGAAAAAGGCACGGCCTTCATCACCGACAACGGGCGATGCGGTTCGACAATGAGCATCGGGGGCTTCGCAAATGACGTGGAGTTACGCAAATTCCTCACCCAGATCCCCGAAAGATCCCATGAGAATTGGGATGGACTTGAATTGCAAGGAGCCCTGGTGGACATCGATGACGAGGCCAAGAGTACGAATATTGAAATAGTAAGGGTGCCAATTGCAGAAAGCGAGGAGGAAAAGCATGTATGAGAATGTGATGGTTTTTAAGGTAATCTCCTCCAAACGGGCAATGGTGATGTGCTCGACCTCGGCCTGCTCAGGGTGTAAAAGCGAAGCCTTTTGCAACAACAAAGGACGTACGTTCGAAGTGAGCAACACCAAGGAACTTCCCTTGCAGGAAGGAACTAATGTACGTATTTTTCTCAAACCCTCCAGAACAATCCTCAGCTCTTTTCTCCTGCTCTTCTTTCCGTTGATTTTCTTTCCGGTCCTGTTTATCCTCTCCAGGCAGTTGGGAGGATCCGAGGTGGCCAGCCTCCTTTGGGGAATCGGGGGAATTTGCCTGGGATTTCTTCTTGTGGGGTTTTATTTCAAAATAAGCAAGAACAAGTATCTGCCCTCAGTCGAAGAGATAGTGGACTAATTTATACTGGACTGACCTTCTGTTTCGTAGCTATACTTGGGTATAATGAAATATCGGACGGTACTAGTTTTTCTTCTTGTCTCATTACTTCTTTGTGCCTGTTCCTCTAAACAGATGGAGAAGAGTGATTCGGATTTATCCGACGAAGAGAGACCTTCCATGCTCCTTCATAACGCTGTCTACTCATTGTCCACGGGCAAGGCTGAGCCCATCACCGTGCATGCAAGCACCATTTCACTGGATGACAAAAGCAAGAAAGCGACCCTCGTGGGAGTGACCTTCTTCCAAAAGGATGAGGCTGGAACAGAAGAACTCAGTGGAAAAGCGGACAGAGCCACCGCTAATCTTGAAAGTCTTGATGCTGTTTTGGAAGGCAATATCACCATCAGTAAGAAAAAAGACCGTTTTACCATTGAAGCGCAGAAGATAATCTGGGACAATGGGGATGAGACCATCTCAAGCGCTGATAGTGGGGAAGTATTCATTACGTTCGATGGAAAGAACACAATACTCTCGCGAGGATTCTTCGGGAACCTGAAAAGTGGCACCTATGAGTTTCAAACAATAGAACAAGGAGTGATCAGACTATGAAAAGATTCATCATATCCGCTCTCCTGTGCCTTCTATCCCCATCCCTCTTCGCCGAGGACATCACTTTTAGTGGTGGGTATACCAAAATGAACAGAACCGAAGGAAACAAGGAGATCATCCTTTCCGGGGGAGCTTCCGTCCAAATGGGAAGCCTTTCCCTCTCAGCACAAAACATCATCCTCTCCCAAGAGGAATACTCCCAAATCCAATGCGATGATACTGTCAAAGTCTCTGATAACGAGAAGGGCATCAAGGTACAAAGCTCGTCCATTTCTTACAACCGCAACACCAAGATGCTTCTCATTTCCAGCTGGGTAGAGCTGGAGGATATCCAAAACGAGATTTCCGCATCAGGAGGGAGCCTGCGATATGACATGGACAAGGGGACCATGGTCATGGAAAGCTATGTACGGTTGCTGAGGGCTACCAGCAAGGGCCTTATGCTGTGCCGTTGCGATGTCCTCTCCTATGACCGTACAAACAAGACCTTGCAATTGAGTGGCAATGCTTCCATCAACTGGGATGGAGACCTCTATCAGGCCCATGTGATAAATGTAAATCTTGAGAAAGAGGAGATTGTCATGGAAGGAGCAATCCAGGGGCAGGTTCATGGCTAACGAATTACAACTATCCCATCTTGCTAAGAAGTATGGCATGAAATGGGTCGTGAAGGATGTTTCCTTTTCCATGAAAGAAGGGGAGATTGTCGGCTTGCTCGGACCTAATGGAGCCGGGAAGACCACAATCTTCTACATGGTGGTGGGATTTATCAAGTCCAATGGAGGGAACATCATCCTCAACGGCAACGATATCACCCCGCTGGCCATGTACAAACGCTCACAAAAGGGGCTTTCCTACCTTCCTCAGGAACCTTCCATCTTTCGTAAGCTCAATGTTGAGGATAACATCCGCCTGGTGGTGCAGACCCACAAGGACCTCACCAAGAAACAACAGGATGAGGAAGTTGAGACATTGATGGATGAGTTCGGCATCACCCATCTGAGAAGACAAAAAGGATACACCCTCAGTGGAGGGGAAAGGCGTAGGACCGAGATAGCACGTGCTTTGGGAACCAAGCCCAAATTCCTTCTGCTGGACGAACCTTTTGCCGGTATCGATCCCAAGGCTGTCTATGAGATAAAGCAATTAATTCGTAGCTTGGCTAAGAAAGGCATCGGAATATTGCTTACCGACCATAATGTGAGAGATACTTTGGCCATAACGGATCGTTCCTATCTCATCAACGAAGGTGCTATCCTTGTCAGTGGCAAGAAGGAAGAACTCCTTTCCAACCAGACAGCCAGGGATATCTACTTCGGCAATGAATTCGAGGGGGATGACTAACATGGGACCTCAACTGAGTCTCGGGCTCAAGCAACAACTCAAGTTAAGCCCCCAGCTTATCCAAAGCTTAGAGCTCATGGCGCTTCCTTTGACGGAATTGCAACAACGCATCCAGACAGCAATAGAATCCAACCCCGCCTTGGAGATACCCGAAAACAACACGTTCTCCTTGGACAATATGAAAGACATGGATAGGAAAAGAGATGAGATGGATTACTACGAAGGCTCCCATTATGACAGTGAAGCCAGTGACCGCGCACAAGCCTTCATGGAGAACACCTTCACCGTAGAGGAGACACTCCAGGATCATCTGCTGAGCCAACTTGGTTGCATCCCCCTTGATCCAGAGGCCTACAAGGTTGGGGAGGTCCTTATCACCAATTTGGACGACAACGGATTTTTTAGGGAAGATCCTGCCCTTTTGCTCAAGAAGGAACAACTTCCCTTCAAGGATCAAATAATCTCCTTGATCCAGAGCCTTGATCCTCCAGGCGTCGGAGTGATGAACTGGAAGGAATCCTTGATTGTCCAAGCCAAGCTAAAAAAGATGAAGGAACCCGAGCTCAAGCTCTTCGCCTCCTTAGTCAATGAGAATCTTGAGCTGATGCGCTCTAACAAGAAAGAACAAGTCATGAAGAATCTTGCGATAGACGAAGAGGAACTTGACGCCCTTTTCGATTTCCTCAAGACCCTTTCCCCTTACCCAGGTCAGGCTTTCAGCTCAGGACCGCAACAATTTGTCATTCCCGACCTGTCAATCCATCAGGATAATGGCAAGTTGGTGCTCAGTATGAACAACTCCTCTCTGCCTGAGTTGACAATCAGTCCTGATTTCGTGGACATGGAAGCCCAGCTCAAGAATCATGACAAAGAGACCAAGAGTTACATCCAGCAACAAATACGGGATGCGAACCTGCTCATCACCCAGATACAAATGCGCAACCAGACCTTGCTCAAGGTAGGCCAGTGCCTCCTTGTGGAACAAAAGGATTTCTTCCTGAACGGACCCAAACATCTCAAGCCCCTAACCCAAAAGGAAGTGGCCGACCAGATAGGTGTCCATGAGACTACGGTAAGCAGGATCTCCACCGCAAAGTACCTTGATACCGATTGGGGGATAATTCCTATCAAGCAACTCTTCAGCAACGCGGTGGGAGAGGAAGGTCAATCGAAGAGTTCGGTCAAGGAACTTGTTAAAGAAATAATTGAGAATTATCAAGGGGAAAAGGCGCTCTCGGACCAAAAGATAAGTGATATGCTTAAAGAAAAAGGAGTGTCGGTAGCGAGAAGAACGGTATCAAAATACCGTGGTGAGCTGAACATCGACTCCTCGTTTATCCGTGGAGTATAAAACAAGGGGGCATTCCCAGCCCCCTTTGGAGTATCTTTCAGCAATTAATGCTGTTTAACTTTCTCTTTCTCCTTTCGAGCGGTTGCCTCAATCTTATCGGCAAGCATCTCGATACCTTCGTACAACTCAATACAATCATAGCTCACTACTTTCACGGTGCCCCATGCAAAATGGAGTTTGGCATCGAGATGATACCCCTGCCCAAGTGTCTGTCTGGTCATCACAATATCCAAATCAAGCAGATACTCGTCAGCAAAGGAAAGTTTTGCCAGTTTCTTATTCAGAAACTCATTGGTCTCCTCACTAGGATTATAATGAACACCTCTCACAGTTAGATTCATAAGTCCTCCTGTATTTGATACTTTAAATGTAAGCTCCAACCGTCCATTCGTCAACAAAGAAAAAATTCTTCCTTGTATGATATACTTGGACAAGGAGAAAATCATGAAGCGTTTTGTCTTGATCGGGTATGGCTGGAGAGCTTTGTTCTATGTCCGTGTCGCAAGAAACCTCCATAATGAATTCTCAATAGTCTCCTGGGTGGTCAGATTCAGGGAAAGAGCCGAGACCCTAAGTGATGAATATCACCTTGACACCACCGTGGACCTTGAGAAAGCCCTCTCGCTTGAACATGACTTTGTGGTATTGAGTGTCCCCCCGAAGGCAAATAAGGAGCTTCTTCTTTCCTTGATCAATCGGGGAGAACACATTCTCAGTGAGACTTCCTTTACCTCCCAATCCTTTGACGATCTCAAGGAGATTGAGAACGCACAAAGGTCCAGCACCGCCTCAGTTGAAATCTCCGAGCAATACCATGTTTATCCGTACTTCCAGGCTGTCAAGCGCCTGCAACCGCTTCTTGGACAGATCACCGAGTGCTCCATTGAATGCGTGCATGACCACCATGCAATCTCGCTCTTGCGTTTTTTCCTTGATACGGGATTCGCAGGATGCAGTATCGATGCCCATAGGATTGAAAGCCCCTTGGTAAGGACAGGAAGCAGGGAAGGAGTCGATGATAAAGGTGAAATCATCAGTTCAAACCGGCTTCTTGCATTATTGCAGTTTCCCAATGGCAAAAGCGGATATATCAATTTTTGCAATGACCAATACCACAGCCAGATACGAAGCAGCCATTTCGCCCTGTATGGAACACGGGGAGAGCTTTACGATAACAACCTATGCCATCTTGATGATTCCAACCTCCTGGTGAAAAAGAATCTTGTCACTACAGAAAAAGGGATCTTCTGCAATGACACCTTACTTGCACCGCAAGCCGAAGGATTAAGTCAGGATGAAACCGCCATTGCGAGTTGTCTACGACAAATCGGACAAGGCTACAGCCTCAAAGAGGGACTTTGGGATGCAAGGCTGGCAAAATATGTACAGCAAAGCGCCCAGGAACACCGAGAGAAAGAAGTCAACGGAGAAGAATGAGGGTTCCTTTTCTCATTTTTTTATTATATTGATACGAGAAGGACAAGGAATAAAAATGAAACAAGTATATGATTTTCTCAAGAAATGCGGTACCTATTATCTCGCGACCATCGAGGGGGACCAGCCAAGAGTGAGGCCTTTCGGCACTGTGGATATATATGAGAATAAGTTGTATTTCCAGACAGGCAAGAAGAAGGATGTGTCCAAGCAGATCCATGCAAATCCCAAGATTGAAATCTGTGCCTTCATGAACGGTTCCTGGATCAGGGTCGCGGCGACTGCAATCGAGGACGACAGAAGGGAAGCCAGAGAGCATCTGCTGACCGCCTACCCCGAGTTACGGAAAATCTACCAAGCCGATGATGGCAACACCGAGGTCTTCTACCTCAAGGACGCCACTGCGACCATTTCTTCTTTCACCGCGAAACCCCAAGTAATCAGGTTCTGAGCAAGGTCTGTCTTCCCTGACTGCTTCCAGAGGGGGGAGAACCGTCCCCTCATTCCAGAATAGCCTGTATCAATGCCTGGATATGAATCTGCAGGGTGTCCAGGCAGGGAACAGGGGACACGGAGTCATGCAATAGCAAGGGAAGTTCCGTACACCCCAGGACAAGGGACTGAATGCCGTCTTCTTGCCGCATACATCCAATAATCTTCTGGAACCCTTGCAAGGTGCTTTCCTTTTTGATTCCAAGCTCCAGTTCCTGTGAAATCTTCTTATCGACCCACGCCATCTCCTGTTTCGAGGGTGTCACAATTTCAATCCCCTCCTCAATAAAGGGTTTCTTAAAAAATGCACCATTCATTGTAAATATCGTTCCTAATATGCCAATTCTCGTGAAATTGCGTCTTTTGGCTTCCTCACAAGTCGCTTTGATGATGCTTATGAGCGGTATCGGGGACTTTTGCTGCAATTCATCAAACACAATATGGGGGGTGTTGGCCGCCAAGGCGGCAAAATCCGCACCTCCTGCAGCCAGATTCTCGATGGCATGCAGAAGATACTCCGTCAGTTCCTGGTATTTCTCTTCCCTGCAGAATCGAAGGACCTCAAACACATCAACACTTTCAATCGCCAAAGGAGGGAAATGGTTCTCTCCCTTCGCTTTTTGGACTCCATAGACAATATCATGATAGTAAGGAATCGTGGATTCCGGCCCCATTCCCCCAACCAACCCAAGTTTTCTCATTCTTTGAGCTCCCGCACTTTTTGTTTCACCTTGCCGTTGTCAACATTGTGGTTTCCTCATTGTAAATTAGTGCCTTGGAATTGAAAAGAGACCCAAGATCAATTCGGCAGGTATCCCAAGTCTTGCCAATCATCAAAAAACTTCCTACACTTCCTTTCGTAATAAAGGGAGAATCTCACATGCTCTGTATTGCTTTATCTCCGTGCAAGGTCTCACAAGGACGAACCTGCATGGAGCGTTGATTTCATATCTCGTCCCTGGGACTTTGCACTACCGAAGACGCTATTCAGCAAGGGAGCAAAGTCAACATGAAAATACAAAATACCAATCATGGGGAAATGGGGACATTCCTTGTCCTCTGGATTACCCAGTCTTTTTCCGAACTCGGCAGTGCAATGACCAGTTTTGCATTGATCATCTGGCTGTACGGACAAAGTGGTTCCGCCCTCTCGACGGCACTTCTTTCTGTCTGTTCGTACGCCCCGTATATCCTATTAAGCATTTTTGCAGGAGCCCTAAGTGATACATGGAACAAGAAGACCACCATGCTGGTCTGTGATAGTCTGGCAGCTCTTGGTACTGTGGTTCTCCTTATCCTGCTCGAGACAGGGCAACTACAGCCATGGCACCTGTATGTCATCAATGCGCTGAATGGAACCATGAACACGGTGCAGCAACCCGCTAGTGAGGTTGCCATAACTCTGATCACCCCAAGAAAATACTATCAAAAGATCAGTGGACTGAAAGCCTTCTCGAATGCATTGGTCACGGTGCTTACCCCGATGCTTGCCACCGCTCTCCTCACCCTTGTCAATCTGCAGGCGGTCATCTTCGTGGATCTTCTTACTTTCTTGACCGCTTTCTTCACACTCCTGTTCCTTATTCGGATTCCCGAGCACGACCAAGAGGAAAAGAACAAAACCCATTCGGTACTTCAGTCAGCAAGAGAAGGAATCGATTATCTGCGTCAGCATCAAGGCATCCTGGACCTGATCCTCTTCCTCGCCGCCATAAATCTCACGGCTTCAATCTACAACGCGGCGCTTCCTGCCATGTTCCTATCCCGAAGCGGGGCAGGAAAAACCGTATTCGGCTTGGTGACCATGTGCACAGGACTCGCCACCTTGCTGGGAAGCCTAGTCGCTTCCTTGCTTCCTGAACCCAAAAGCAGGGTCAGGACAATCTGGATGGCGTTATTCTTTTCGATGAGTACGGAGAACTTTTTTCTCGCCTTCGGCAAGACGACGCCACTTTGGTGTACCGGGGCGATCCTCGGATGGTTGGCGATTCCCGTGATGAGTACAAACCTGGAAGCCCTCATGCGGTTGTATATCCCCGTCGAGATGCAAGGTCGGGTCTATGCAGCCAGAAACACCCTGCAATTCTTTACCATTCCAGTGGGATATCTTCTGGGGGGCTTTCTGGTGGACAAAGTTTTTGAACCTTTTGCCGCAACACAAACCTCAAATCAGCTTTTCTTGCTTGCATTCGGTTCCGGGAAAGGCTCGGGTGCGGCCTTCCTGTTCGCTGTAATCGGCTTCATAGGGGTCGTGACCTGTCTTGTATTCAGAAAAGACCGGCATATCTGGAAACTTGAGGAAGATCATATTTCCCTTTGATGCAGGATATAAGGACCTCTCCACTGGGACCTTTCTCTTACCAATGGAGAGGTTTGTCTCTGTCTCAAAACATTCCAGTTCACCGTACAATTCCCCTCTCATATAGTATACGCAACTTATTATGAACAAATAAAATATTTTTGATTGCAAGTCGGAAAATGAAGAAGGGTAAGAATCTTTTCACCTTGTTCACCATTCCCCTAAGGAGTAACACTTAATACGAATTCCAAGAACGATAAACATTTGTAAAGCTTTGTTTTTTCTGGTATACTCCCTTTGAAGGAGTGCGCCTTATGTCTGATATTTCCGTTCTGGATCTCCTGGATCTGGACTTGAAGGAACATAATCATCTCAGCCTGACTTGCATTGCAGGTCGCAGTGGCTTGTCACAAAAGATAACCACCAGCAAGATAAGTCGTCCGGGTCTCCCTCTTTCAGGTTTTTTTGAGGAATTCAGCGCTTCAAGCATCCAGGTCTTCGGACGTGGAGAACAACAATATCTTCTTAAGCTCGACAATGAGAAAAATTACACAAGTGTCGAGAAGTTCCTTTCCTTCCACGTCCCCTGTTGTGTATTTTGTGATGGAGTCAAACCTCCTGTAAGTTTTACCGAGCTGGCAGAGGAGAACAGCACCGCTGTGCTGGGCACTCCTCTTATCAGTTCCGATTTCTCCCGTCGTCTCTATCAGATGCTGGACGAGGTGTTCGCACCCACCCAGACCATCCATGGGGTATTGGTCGAGGTGTATGGCATAGGGGTGCTTATCACTGGGGAAAGCGGGGTGGGAAAGAGTGAGACAGCCCTGGAGTTAATCGAACGTGGACACAGGCTTATCAGTGATGACACAGTACGGCTGAGGAACATCAGTGATACCTATCTGATTGGCATGGGGGAGAATCCGATGCTTGCCCATCACATGGAAATCAGGGGACTGGGAATCATTAATCTGGCAAACCTGTTCGGGGTCGGTTCCATACGGGACCGCAAGCAGATTCAGCTTTCCGTGCAACTTGAGGAATGGGATGCGACCAAGAACTATGACCGTATCGGAGAGAATCTGACCGATACCTATCTGGGCATCACCGTGCCAAAGGTAATCATACCCGTAAAACCGGGACGGAATATTCCTGTCATCATTGAGACAGCCGCACGTAATGAGAGATTAAAGAAACTAGGCTATTACAGCGCCAAGGAATTCGACCAGAGTGTATTAAAATGGCTGGAGAGCGAGACCGCTCGCAAAATGTATTATTTCAATGAGGAGAATATTTGATGGTTGAAAGGGTGTTGACCATAGCAAATCGTGCTGGCATCCACGCCAGACCCGCTGCAAATATCGTAAAGACCGCGAATAGTTTTAAAAGTGAGCTTACCTTCATCAAGGATACCATGACGGTGAATGGGAAATCCATCATGGGCATCATCACACTGGGGGCGCCGTATCAGACAAAGATAACCATGAGAACGGTGGGCCCTGACGAAGAGGCTATGGCTGATGCCATAGAGCATCTATTCGAGAACAGGTTCGAGGAGTAGTCATGAAAGGTATTACCGACAGACAAAAAGAAGTGGCGACGTTCATTGGACAGTTCATCAAGGAAAACGGCTACTCCCCTTCGGTGCGTGATGTGGCCGAGCATTTCGGGTTTTCCGTCAAGGCGGCCCATGACCATCTCAGGGCTTTGGAACGCAAGGATATAATACGCACAGCAAAAGGAATCTCCCGCTCCATCGAGGTGCTTCAAGAGGGATATCCTCAAAAAACAGAGAACATCGAAGTCCCTGTGCTTGGCACCATCGCGGCAGGCCTTCCCTTGTTATCCGAAGAAAATGTTGATTACAATCTGAGCATCCCCTCCACCATGCTTCATGGGGCAAAGGATACTTATTTTGCCCTGCACGTCAGGGGCAGCAGTATGATTGACGATGGCATCTTTGATGGAGACATTGTCATCCTCAAACAGAGTGAGACCGCTGAAAGAGGTGAGATTGTGGCCGCCAGCGTCGAAGATGACGATAATGGGGGCATAACCCTCAAGGAATTCTATCCAGCCGCCGATCATGTTGAACTCAGGCCGGCGAACCAGAGCATGGGACCAATCATCACCCGGGCCTGTCATATTCATGGAAAACTGGTACTGCTGGTGCGTTCATATCTATGATGGCTCCCGCATACCTTCTCCTGGGTCCTGAGAATGGAGAAAAACAAACCAAGTTCCAGCAGATACAAGCTGATATCAGGAAACAAGTGGGGTCCGAACCCGAGTTGTACCGTTTTTATCCTTTTGAGGCGGCCGATGAGCAAATATTCACAGTCTTGGATAATGATTCCTTTTTCAGTGAACATCGGTTGGTGGTGCTTGACCAGGCACACGAGATGAACGCCACCTTGGGGAACGCCATCGCTTCCTATTTGGCGCATCCATGCAACAACGCCACCCTAGTGCTTATCAGTGAGGAACTTTCCTTGTCAAGGTTTCCCAAAATCACCAAGCTTGTGCCCAAGGAAAACACTTTCATATTCTGGGAATTATATGACACCCAGAAATCGGAATGGGTACGACAGTATTTCAGGCAGCAGGGACTTGTCATCACCAATGACGCAGTGGATACCCTTCTTAACCTGGTGAACAACAATACAATCGAAATGAAGACCACCTGTAACCAGTTGGCCCTCTTCTGGCAAGTGGACAAGAAGCAAGGTACCATAGATGACAATGCGGTGGAGACTTATATCCAGCACAGCAGGAACGAGGATGCCTTCACCCTTTTCCCCGCCATCGCCAAACGCGATCTCAAGCAAACCTTACGGATCATCCATTCCATCATAGAGAGTGGAGATAGCGGGGTGAGCATAGTCACCTATGCAGGTCTTCTGTGGCAATTCCGCCGACTTTACAGCGTCGCCCAAGCCTATGAAGCCGGCCATGACGAGATGCAAGCCTTCAACCAGGCATCGGTGGCGGGCAAGGCCACCCCTGTCCGTTCCCTCAAAGACAAGAATACATATCGGACAGCCCTTAAGAACTACACCACAGACCAATGCAGGGACATACTCATCGCCATGGGCAAAGCCGACATCCCGCTGAAAGGAGCCGCTGACCTGAGCATGCTTCTCTGGGAGAAACTTCTTTACGAAATTATTATCCTTTCAGGCAAGGAAACTCCAAGCGTTGAATTTGCAAGCCTTAGAGATTCAGGGTTCTGAGAACCCGTTGTGCCACAGTCAGGGGGATTTTCCCTTTCTTGGAGAGGGTCCGCTCGTCCTGCCTCATCAGTTCTTCCATGCTCCCAAAAGTATTCATAAGGAAAGCCGAACGCTTGGGTCCTATGCCCTCAATGGATTGCAACACCTTGAAAGTCGCATCGCTACTCCGCATTGCCTGATTGGCACTGGTGGCGAAACGGTGGCATTCATCACGAATCGCGATAAGCAACCGCAACCCCTCATTATCCTCAGGAAGCAACAAAGGGCGACGGTCGTCATCAAAGACAATCTCCTCCACATCCTTGGCCAGCCCCACTATGGGAATATCCACCAAGGAAAGGCTATCAAGCACTTCCCGTACTGCATTCACCTGGCCTTTTCCTCCATCGATAAGAATCAATGAAGGCCTTTCCAATTTCTCGTTGAGCACCCGGGAATAGCGTCTGGAGGCAGCCTCGCGCATACTCTCAAAATCATCGATCCTGCCCTCAAGACTCTTGATATTGAACCTGCGATAGTTACTTCGGTCAGGATTCCCGTCCTTGAATGAGACAAGGGAGGCAACTGTGTACTTGCCGGATAACTGGGCGATATCGAACCCCTCGATGCGAGAGGGGACCTCATTCAATCCCAATTCTTGCTGGAGGACAAGCAACGAGGAGGTGTTGTCCTTATTCTTAAGCCGTTTCTCGACATCGCTACGAGCGTTCTCCAATGCCATACGAAGAATGCGATAATGCTTGCCATCCGTCGGAACGGTAACCTGAAGTTCCCCTTTGAGCTGTTCCTCAAAGAACCTGCTGATCAAAGGAACATCTATCTCATGGGAAAGATAGAGAAATCTTGGCAACTTCCTGCCATCGGCATAGTATTGCACCAAAAAGTTCAACAAGGTCTCGGTCTCATCAGAGAAAGTCTCCGCCCGGTAAAGGGCTCTTCCAATAAGTCGACCATCACGCATCTGCATAAGACTGATGCTACAAAGAGAGGAACGCATCTCAATAGCCGCATAGTCCCTGCTTTCCTGCACAAAATCCTGCACCTCCTGTTCCTTTTCCACAGTCGCGATAGCTTCCAGGATATCCCTTTTCTTTGCAGCTTCTTCAAACTTCAACTGCTTGGAGGCTTCCTTCATCTCGTTTTTAATGCGCAGGGAGAGAGAAGCGTCATTTCCCGCAAGAAACTTTTTTATCTCATCGATGTACTGCCGATAAGTCTGTTTATCAACCAAGCCAGCACAAGGAGCACAACAAAGCCCTATATGATAATAGAGACAGGGTTTATCCTTTTTTCTTAATGGTATGGCACAACGACGAAGAGGAAAAAGCTTTTGAATCAAATCAAGACAAATATCCAGCTTCCCGGAATCAGGATAAGGACCAAAGTATTCGGAACCATCATTGATCAACCTCCGGGTCTTGAAGACCTTGGGAAAATCCTCATTGGTGATACGGAGCATGGGATAGCTTTTCCCATCCTTGAGAGAGATATTGTAATGAGGGTTGTACTTTTTGATCAGATTGTTCTCCAGCACCAGCGCCTCATACTCGTTGCCGGTGATGATATGCTCAATCCTGACGATCTTCTCCACCAGGGCCGTGGTCTTAGCGTTCCTGTTGGCAAGGAAATAGCTGGTCACCCGCTTACGCAAATCCTTGGCCTTCCCCACATAGATGATAGTATCCTTTTCATCTCTCATCAGATAGACACCACTGTTATGGGGCAAAGCCTTAGCCTGATCGGCAGGGGCAAGCCCATCCTCATGGACTTCCTCTCCTAGACTCTCCACTTCCCCTTTGTATTCCGTATCCATATAGTGAATCATACTCAAATCCACCTTGCTAAGGCAACAATGAAACAAGTACTATTGAATCATGGATGAAGTAGAGGAACTTGATCAGCTGTATCACCTGAGTTATCAGGAGAAACTGCAGTTATCACAGATACAAAGTGATCTGATTATGTGGCAGGAGGGACCTCTTGCCTCTTACTATGACAAAGAAAAATTGCAGAGAGCCTCAAGTGGGAAGCGGGCCAAGTTGTTGCTCTCAGAGATACGCACAAACGTCGATTCTCTCAGGCGTGAACCTACGGATTACGAAGACTTCATCGCCCCTGCCATCCCTATGGACAAATACAAAAGCATATTCACCACAGAGGAGAAGATATTGGGGCGTTGTCCCTGCCCTACAGATGGAGAACTAACTCGATGTTGCAACCTCAGGACCCTCGATGCGGTGCAACAATGCGCCTTCGCCTGCAGTTATTGTGCTGTCCAATCATTTTATAACCAGAATGAGATCCGAGTGGTTGGAAATCTCGCTCAGCGGATGGAGACTCTCCAGTTGGATGAGGATATATGGCATATCGGGACGGGGCAAAGCAGCGATTCACTCCTCTGGGGAAATGACTTCAAGACCCTGGATGCACTTGGTATTCTGGCAAGGCGTTATCCCAACCTCGTCATCGAGCTCAAGACTAAATGTGCCAGGACTGATTGGATAGGAATGGGGCTCCCGAGAAACATCATCGCCACCTGGTCCCTGAATGCACCCACCATCATCCAGAAGGAAGAACATCTTACCGCCAGCCTGGAAGCCCGCCTTCAAGCTGCACGCAAGGCCGCTGATCATCATATCCTGATAGGTTTCCATCTCCACCCCTTGGTGTATTTCAAGGGCTGGGAGGAAGCATACCGGCAAGTGGTGAGGAGAATAACAGAACTGTTTACTCCCCAGGAAGTGATTCTCATCTCCTTTGGCACCCTCACCTTTACCAAGAGCGTCCTCAAGACCTTGCGTTCTCGTCAGAGACCATCGCGAATACTGGACATGGAACTCACCCCTTTCGCCAACAAGTTCTCCTATCCCAAGGAGACCAAGCTCAAGCTTTTCAAGAACGCCTATGAGGCCTTTCCTCCTTCTTGGAAACAAGGGCAGCCTTTCTTCTACCTCTGTTTTGAGGACCCCTCCCTTTGGCAACCAGTCCTGGGTCATTCCTATCCATCCAACAAGGAATTTGAATCAGCAATGAAGGAAAGCTATCTGAAGACTATCAACAACACCTATTTCCACACTTGTGAAAAAAAATGAAATCATATACAATATCGTGGATTTTGTTTGTTAAAAAGGATTTCTTATGAAGCGCAATGACGCAAAAAGAATATATGACATGCCGACCTTGATCCAAGTGTATCCTTATCTTATGAAACGCCGTTGTGATTCCATGGTCTTTCAATCAATGGTGATGGATTTAACCGCAGTGGTTGATTTCGTAAAGGAAAACAAAGCTCCAGACGGACATACCTACCGTATCTTCGAAGTAATGATCAGCGCTCTTCTCAGGACCATTGCGCTCAGACCGGAGCTGAACAGGTTCATAGCAAACAAATGCTATTGGCAACGGGATGAGCTATCCATCAACTTCATAGTCAAGGAAGATTACACCGATGAGGCTCCTGAGCACAGTATGCCCATGTATTTCAGACCTGACATGACACTGGATGAGATGGCGACCATCATCAACAATACCATTACCGAGGAACGGAAAAAATCCAATGAGGGTTTTACCGACAAGGCCATCAGTTTCTTTTTTGGTTTCCCTCGTTGGTTCATCACCTCAGTCATCGGCCTTGCGGGTTTTCTCGACAAGCATGGCAAGGCCCCCAAGGCCTTACGTGACGCCGATGGGTTGCACACTTCAGTCTATATCAGCAACTTGGGAAGTATCGGCCTGGGCGGCTCAAGTCCTCACCATCATCTGTATGAATGGGGAACCACAAGCCTGTTTGTCACCTTGGGGATGCTCCACAGGAAGAAACAATCAAATGGTGAATTCCGGGATTTCATGGAAGTGGGCTTTACCGTGGATGAAAGGATTACCGATGGGTGGTATTTCACCAAAAGCGTCAAGCTGTTCCAGAATTTCCTCAATCATCCGGAATCGCTCTTGGAAAGACCGACAAAACTGCCTTCTCCTGTGCTGAGCAAGAAACAATTCAAAGCACAAAAGAAGGACAAAAAGAGGGAAGCTAAGAAAGCTTCTGTTCAAAAAGCTCCTTCGAACGTCCAGTAAGTGGATTCTCATGGCCAGCTATCATGGCTTTGAGCGCAACCATCTCGCTGGCACTGAATGAGGTACCACCAATCTTGAAGTTCTCGAAGGCTTCTGTCGCGATGGGGCATATCAATCGCACTATCTCAAGAATCTGCTGAGCATACACCCTGATTTCGAACTGGGCGTGATTATCAAGCCTGAGTTGCAG
>JBAXZS010000017.1:0-19085 GCA_041670175.1 Sphaerochaetaceae bacterium
GCTTTCTGAAGATTCAGTGCACGCCGGTTATATCCCAAGCCTTTCCAATGAGAGAGCAACTGGTCGAAAGGCACTTGGGATAATGACAGGAAATCAGGCCAGAGACCCAGGAACTCCTCATATTTCGGCCTTACCCGTTGCGTCTGAGTCTGCTGGAGCATCACCTCGGATAAAAAAACCCGATACACATCCGTCGTCTCCCTCCAAGGAAATTCTCGTAGGTAATATGCGGAGAAATCATTGATGAACCGGACAAACGACTTCTCATCGGAAGGGACATCCAGATAGATTTTCGCCTGTTGCTCATCAAGTGCGGGGAATTCTCTCATCGGGAGAAATTATCAGGAAGGATGAAATCGGTGCTCTGGTTGTTCTTCTTTGCCTGAATATCCTCGGCCTTCTCGAAGACTTGCCCTTCACTTCTCTTTTGACTTTTCTTATCCTTCTTATCCATGGCTTGCTGCATCTCATATTGACGGCGATAATTCTTACCGCTGCTAAGTATGATCGCAACAGGCTTGAGTTGCTGGATATTGGCACAAAGAATCTGGATACAACTGGTCAATGGCACCGCAATGAACATCCCCACGATACCCCAGATATACCCCCAAACAGAAAGGGAGATGAGAATGACCACCGGTGACAGATTCAACTGCCCACCTTGCAACTTCGGGTCAATGATATTGCCCAATATCATCTGGATGCTGATGGTCATCACAGAAACAAACACCACAGGGGACCACTGGGGGGCGAATTGAATCACACTCATCAAAATGGTGAGAATGGTCACAATCACCGAACCGATTGAAGGGATGAAATTGAACACAAAAGCCAGAACTCCATAGAGCATGGGAACATCCAGACCTGCGATGACACTTGTAAGATAGAACAGGAACCCGGTCAGCAAACTAATCACAGCCTTGAGAACCAGATACTTGGACACCTGCCGGGAAATACGCTCGAACACGGAGGCTATTCCAAATCCATTCTGACGAGAGAAGGCCATATACATCTTGGGAATAAAAAGTTGTTTTTCCAAAAGCATGAACATGACAAAGAGAATCACCATGACACATACCTTGAGAATGGAGACAAACTGGGAGGATGCAGTGGTAAGACTATTAATCGCCAGATTCGACCAATTCACAGGAATTGCAGAGAGAAAGGAAGTGCTGGGGGAAAGCATCGCCACCTTTGATAATTTCTCGGTAAGCATTTCGTCCAAGGACTGAAGTCTGTCATTGTAGATAGGAACAAGCTTGATAAGCATAAAAACCATCTTGTAGACAAACCAGCCAGCAAGACCCAAGAGGAAAATCATAAGCAGGACGCAGAAGGCAACTCCAAGAAAATGGGGGATATGAAGTTTGTCCAGACGGTCCAGAAGAGGAGACAGAAGGAAAAACACAAAAAGGGAGAGCACTATGGGAATAGCGACCCGCTGGCAGGCTTTCAATACAAACAGAAGTGCTATTGTCACTATGACAGCCAGGAAAATCTCTATGTTCTTCAGATGTCTTTCAGTCTGTGGAGGTCTCTCATCCATGACTGCACTATAACACGGCAATTCCATTTTGTAACATATGTGTCCACACAATCTTTTAAAAAAAACCCCATTCTGTTATGCTTTGGACCATGGATCAACTCAAAAATCTGGACAGGATCCAGATTGTACTTGTAGGAACACAGGATGGAGCGAATATCGGCTCGGTATGCAGAGCCATGAAGACCATGGGGCTTACCCATTTGGTTCTGGTGACTGAACGCGAATATGATGAGAACAGGGTCCGCACCCTGGCTCTTCATGCAAGCGACCTATGGGAGGACAGGAAGGTTTTCCCGGATTTGAAGGAAGCCTTGAAAACCAGTGTGCTCACTGTCGCCGCCACCAGACGTCATGGTAAGTTCCGTAAAGGCATGTGTATGAGTCCAGAGCAACTGACAGAACAGATAAGCGCCTTCGGTGAAGGACCCATCAGCATCGTCTTCGGGCGTGAGGCTGATGGCTTGAGTGACGAGGAGGTATCCTTGTGCAGCGAGGTGGTCACCATCCCAACCAGTGACGCCTTCCCCTCCTTGAATCTCTCCCAGGCGGTGCAGGTAATCACCTACACCCTCTTCAATAACCTGAAACCTTATCCCATCGGACTTGTACCGGTCTCACAAGAACGATGTGGAGAAGCTTCCCAAAGGGCCATCAGGGCGATGGAGAGCATCAATTATTTCAAATTGGACCAGGAAAAGGTTTGGACGGAACGCTTTTTGCGCGATGTATTTGAACGCGCACATCTTTGTGAGAGTGAGATGCAGAAGATGGAAAAGATTTTCACCAAAATGAGCACCATGGTCAAATACAAGGACAAAGAGAATGGGTGAAGCCTTTCTGAACCCCATGCCAAGGGTAGTGGCGCATCGTGGCGACAGCAAGCATTATCCGGAGAATACCCTCAGCGCTTTCATTTCCGCGGCAAAGATGGGGGTTGATGTCATTGAGACGGATGTACATCTCAGCAAGGACGGAGTATTGGTCATCTGGCACGATCCCACGCTTGAACGTAATACCGATGGACAGGGGGCGATCGAGCAACATTCCCTCTTTGAGCTTAAGAAGCTTGACGCCGGCTACACCTTCACCATGGACAAGGGAAAGACCTTCCCCTTCAGAAACAAGGGAGTGGAACTCTGCACCCTGGAGGAGGCATTCCAAGCCTGTCCCGGACAACGGTTCAACGTCGATCTGAAAAGTAAGAATCCGAAAATAGTGGATGCCTTTATCAAAGTGGTTCGAGAGAACCATTTTCAGGACAAGGTGATTGGAGCAAGTTTCCATCTGGGCAATCTCAAGGAACTTCGTCTGAAGGCTCCGGAAATCCTCACCAGCCTTTCCACACTGGAAGTACTACCCTTGCTCATCAGGCAAAAGCTTGGTAGTCTGCCAAAAGCGAAAGGCCGTCTTATCTTCCAGGTGCCAATAAGCCAATGGCATATTCAAATCACGACACCAAAGTTCATAAGGATGATGCATCAGTGTGGAGCTGTCATCCAAGTATGGACAATAAATAATGAAGAGACAATGAGAATGCTCTTTGGCATGGGTGTGGATGCAGTGATGACCGACGACCCTGCCTTGGCGATCAAGGTGACCAAGGGAATGGGTATGAGAAAGGAGAAGACCAAATGAAATCGGATGTATATTTTACCAATCTTAGGTCCAAAGGGGAAAGCGACTCAAGGCTCTTCAAGTTGGAACGCCTTATCAAAACCGCCGGTATTGCAAAAATCGATTTCACCGATAAGTTCGTTGCCATCAAAATGCACTTCGGAGAACCAGGCAATCTTGCCTTCCTCCGTCCGAATTATGCCAAGGTGGTCGCTGATGTCATCAGAAGTCTTGGGGGAAAGCCTTTCCTTACCGACTGTAACACCTTGTATGTCGGTGGCCGAAAGAATGCCTTGGAGCATATGGATAGTGCCAATCTCAATGGTTTCAACACAGTCACAACCGGTTGCCAGATCATCATCGCCGATGGCATCAAGGGCAACGACGAGATGCTCATCCCGGTAAGGAACGGACAATATGTCAAGGAAGCGAAGATTGGACGAGCCCTTTGTGATGCTGATGTGATCATTTCCCTGGCCCACTTCAAGGGCCATGAGGGCACGGGTTTCGGAGGAGCGTTGAAGAACCTTGGGATGGGAGGAGGTTCCCGTGCAGGCAAGATGGAGCAACATTGTGACGGCAAGCCCGAAGTGGACCAGAACCTTTGCATCGGCTGTGGCGCCTGTAAACGCATCTGCGCCCACCAGGGGCCCCAGATCAGCAATCACAAGTGCAGAATCGACTTGAACAACTGTGTAGGTTGCGGCCGTTGCCTTGCCGTCTGCCCCAAGGATGCAATCAGCAATCCTAACGGGAATTCCAACGACATGCTGAGTTGCAAGATATCGGAATATGCCCAAGCGGTTTGCCAGGACAAGGACTGTTTCCATATCAATCTCGTCATCGACGTCTCCCCATACTGTGATTGCCATAGCGAGAATGATGTCTCCATTGTCCCTGATATCGGATTCTTTGCCTCTTTTGACCCTGTAGCGCTGGACAGAGCCTGTGTGGATGCGGTGAACAAGGCACCAGCCATCACAAGCAGCCGCCTTGGGGAGATGGGAAAAGAAGATGACAATCTTGATACCAACCACCCCTACACCAACTGGCGTATCGGATTGGATCATGCCGAAAAGATCGGACTGGGGACGCAACAGTATAATTTGTTTGAGGTCAGATAGAAACCAGGTCGTAATACCATGTCACGCTTATCGGTTTTGTCTTCTCAAAGGTATAGGTGAGCGTGAAACCAAGTTTGCCATTGCTGTTGCCAAGGGCCCTGTTGTTCACGCAAGCCTCGAAATAGCAGGAGAGATTCAGCTGATGAAGTGTGTTCATCGTACCGAACCTTTGCAGGCTTTCTCCAAGATAAAGCAACTGCCAGTCCTTGTCCTTGTTCTCAAACCAATATCCCGTGTAGTACAGCTGGATGTTGAAACGCTTGAAAAAAAGGTGGATGAAGGGAGTCCCTCTTTGCATCTCGATGCTCAGAAGCACCAAGCCCGCGTTTTGATACAGGAAACAGTTTCTGAAAGGATACAGGCTCACTGTGTAATCAAACGGAAGGTTATAGGTGACATTGGTGTTCCCAACGGGCAACAGATGAGGGATGCGAATCCTGAAGTATACTGCAAGGTTGTTGAAATGATAGGCATCTTCCTTTTGATAATCAAAGGAGAGCACCCCGTAGAAGGACACCCCTCCATAGGAGAACTTGTTCCGTTCCCTCGTCCGTATCGAAGAATAACCTGCGGTGATTCCCTCATAAAAGCCGGTATGCCAGAGAGAAGAGACATTGAGTCCATAATATCTGGAGGAGTTCTTCACAAACCATTCTCCCAGATAGGTATAGGAAGAAAAGGTGAACTCAAACTGATGCACGAGCGAATCTTTCAAACCCAGGGTACCCTGAAGCGCGTACTTAGTCCGTAAACAAGCAAGGCTGCTCTCAAGGGAAGAGGAAAGCACCCAGAGCTTGTTCCTGAAAAGATACCCACCTCCAAGGCTCAAGCGATAGTCATCAAAACGATCCCCCATGACACGCCAGACACCCAGGACTGATTCACTTGAGGAATGGAGAAGTCCTCCGCTATAGGACAATACCGCACAAGGAGTGCTGAAAGGGACGAAGGTGCCTTTTGCAAGATCAGCAATCGGAGCATAAGGCCTGCCTTGCAATTCAGTGTCCGCCTCTCTCATGAGAGAGTATACACTTTGTGAAACTGAGCATTTTTCGGTTGTAAAGGAGAATTTATCGATATCAAGTGTGGCTAGTTCGGTATGATCAAAGAATTCACGCTCAATGACGAAGGTCCCGTCATACCACCTGGCCTTTTGCACCCCGGCGAGGATGTCTGTCTGTTGCAAGCTACAGGTACCTCTCCTTATATCCAACAATCCAAGTCGAAGCAGGGAATCCTTCTGCGCCCAGGTGAAGGCAATGGTATTCTCGTCTTTCTGCCCCAGACTGTAAAGGTACACGCCTTCAGGAAGGGTGTAGATACTCGTCTTCTTCGTCACCAGGTCAAGTAAAAGTATCTTATTGGGTTCCCCAATCGTGCGGATGATTGAAACCAGAACAGTATCATCCAGTCCTGCAAGGGAGAAAAGCTGCTCTCCATAGGAAAGGGGAAGCGCCTGTAGCTGATGACCTTCAAGATCATAGACAAGAATCGTCTCATACTGTGATTCAAATTGGATGGTGACCATCCAGTGTCCCACAAAAGCAACCTTACCCAGATGTTTTTCCTGTAAGGGAATCCAGGCCCGGTTCCCAATATCATACAGGCTGACCCTACCCGTGGTTATGACCTGCATATCATTAAAACCTACCGCAAGCAGGGTACCCTCCTTATTGATCGCGATATCGGTGATATTCTTCTTTGTGAACAGTTTCCTTCCATCGAGGAACACCTCACCCGAGGTACTAGAATAGGAGACATACTGCTTGCCATTGGAAGCAAATAAAGTATTGGCCTCGGTTTGCACGGCCTCTATTCCCTCGCTTTGGATACAGGGGACCGGAAGTTGCGCGGCAAAGGCTTTCCAATCCTCCTCAGGCCAAAGGCCGAAGCTATCCCTGAACCACACGGAGAAATCGACTGGAAGCAACAAGGTGTTGCACTCCTTGAGGAATTTGTTATAGGCCTCGGTCCCATGCTTCTCTTTCACATAGGACAGGAAAGCACTGCTATAGCTATAGGTGAGGTCCCCTGTCGGATTGGTATCCCGAAAACCGGTGCAATCAAGATAGGAGACGGGAAACCTGCCTTCCAACTTCGCCTCTTTGAGCTTGGCGGTATACTTGGGATTGTTAAGTCGGCCTCCTCCGTCCTTGCTTTCATATAATACAGCCGCCCCTTCCAATATTGAGGAGGATGCGCTATAGGATATCGGAGTGTACATATCGCCCAGGATACCACCGACAACCTTAAGGAACGGGGTCTTCATCGTCATTGACACAAAATGGAACAGCTCATGGGTGAATATGCCAGTGAGGGTGTCAGCCCAAAGGGAAAGCGTCAAAGGAAACGAGGTGTCATAGAGGACTATTTTGTTGTAAGGATAGGAACTATAGTAGGCATTGGCGGTATTGGTTGCAGCGGTGATAACAACAGGGATATGCCGCAAATAGGGTTCCGTCTGCAGTTCCATGCACATTTCCAGATACAAAGAATCAGCGATCTTGCTTAGATTCCGGGCCGTTTGCTCACATGCAGGAGTGTAGGTGATCTCAAAATAGGAAGTCGTCAGGACCCTGTCAGTAGAGAAAGGACCTGCAAGGGTCCCGGCAAAGAGCAACCTTGATACTACAAGGAGAAGAACGAGGCAGCTTCCTTTTCTTTTCATTTTTCCTCTTATGCCTTTGCCGGATTCGATATCCTGCAAAGAAAAGAAATGATTACTATCTCAAGCTGGAAACAGCCCTATTCCTTGAGCATCTGCTCTACATCAAGATTGGCACATTCAATGTCCTTGAAATACTTGTAGGTGTCCACCTTGAGCTCTCCGCAAGCTTGCTCATCGCAGACAAAGATGGCTTTCTTGTGCATCTGAAGGGCACTGCAGGTCCACATCTGGCTCACGGCTCCTTCCACACTTGCCTGCAGGGCACGGGCCTTGGTATGCCCATTGACCAGAATTATCACTTCTTGACTGTCTGTGACCGTCTGCACTCCTACAGTGAGGGCCTGCGAGGGGACCTTGGAGATATCACCCTCAAAGAAGCGGCTGTTCATCACCTTGGTATCATAGGTAAGGCTCTTGATCCGTGTTCTCGAGGAAAGAGAGCTGAAAGGCTCATTGAAGGCGATGTGTCCATCAGCTCCAATTCCGCCAAGAAACAGACGGATGCCCCCGTAGCGTTGGATCTCAGCCTCGTAATCCAGGCATTCCTTCTCAAGGTTCTTCGCCATGCCATCAAGGATGTGTACATTCTCTTTCCTTATGTCCACAAATGAAAAGAAATTGGACCACATGAAGGTGTGGTAGCTTTGAGGATGCTCACTGGGCAAACCTACATACTCGTCCATGTTGAATGTCACCACATTCCTAAAGGATACATATCCGGCCTTGTTCAGGCGAATCAATTCGGCATAGGTGCCCAGAGGGGAGGATCCTGTCGGAAGTCCGAGGACAAACGGCTTTTCCTCAGTCGGTCCAAATGAATTGATGGTATTCGCAATATATCTTGCTGTCCACAGACTCAAATCCTGATAATTATCTTGTATTATGACTCTCATTTCTCACTTCTTTTATCTTCATAGTATGGCACATTCCGCTTTCATCGACAACTATTCACTTTGAAGAGGTTATGATTCCCCCACAAAGAATCCTGCCCTCGCTATCATACAAGACCAAAGATTGTCCGTTGGTCGCGGCTTTTACCGCGGAGGAGAACTTCGCAGTGATGGTCCCATCCTCGTTTTGCCTGGCAAGGGCATCGAGAGGGAAACCAGTGGAGCGGATTTTCGCCTCAACCGGCAATTCATCCTCAAGATGATCTACCGCTCCCCAGGCAAGTTGGCCAGCGGTCACGACATGCTGGATGGTCTCCTCCTCGTATCCGACCACCACTTCGTTGGTCGCAGGCTTCAATGCAAGGACATAAAGCGGTCTGGGAGCCGCCACCCCCAAGCCTTTCCGCTGGCCTATGGTGTAATGCCAGACTCCTTCATGATGACCCACAACCTTACCCTCGGTGGTCACAATGTTCCCTTCCTCGTTCTTGACGTCAAGCAGGTCGGTATAGTCGCCTCCATAGAAGTCCTGGCTCTCATCCTGGTCAGCGCTATGAAAGCCTTGCGAGATATCAATCTTTCTGACCTCATTCTTCAGCATGTCCCCTAACGGGAACAAGGTGGAAGCAAGCTGTGTCTGGCTCAGACGATAGAGAAAATATGATTGGTCCTTTTTCGGATCCACTGCTCTTTTGATACAGAAACGGTTGTCCCTGCACACTATCCGGGCATAATGGCCTGTAGCAAACTTATCAAAGGAAAGTCCTTGCTCCCTGGAATATTCAACCATGGCTCCAAACTTAATCTTGGCATTGCACCAGATGCAAGGGTTCGGTGTATGTCCGTTGAGGTACTCGTCCTGGAAATTCTTCAGCACAACCCGTTCATACAATTTTGAAAGGTCTATTACCACATGAGGAATGCCAATCTTATCCGCTATGACCTTAATTTTCTCAATATCCTCTTTTTTCTCCGGACTATAACAACTGTTAGTGTGTTTGGGAGCAGGCAAATCCGTCCTGCCATTCCAAATGGTCATGGTAACCCCGCACACCTTATGCCCCTGCTGCTTCAGGAGGTAAGCAGCAACACTGCTATCAATCCCCCCGCTCATTCCAACCAAAACATCCATTTCTTCGTTCCTTGTACGCACAGTGTAAGAAAAAGAACTGGTTATGACAACTCATGATCCGAAGGAATGGGAAAACGAAAGACAGGAAAGACCCTTTCCAACCTGTCAATTACCCGCCAATTTCCGTTGCATTGCCTTGACATACTCGTAAGGGACCTCAAGATCGCCATATCCTGAAACAAGATCCAGTCCTTTTTTGAAGGTCCCATGAAAATCACTTCCCCCGGAACGAAGACATCCATATTCAACAGCCAACGCTTCCGAGATGGCCCTCCAGTAGTCGTCGAACTCGCAATACCTGGTTTCAAGCCCGTCAGCCCCTTGTTCCAGCAAATACCGACAGAGAGCAATACCATGCTCTGGCTGTTTTTTGTCAATCTGGTTGATGTGGGCGACAAAGGCAAGACCTCCGGCTTGATGAACCAGATTGATGCAATCCAAGGGCGAAGGCGTCACCCTTTGGACGAACGCCACCCCACCCTTCCTCAGAAAAGTATTCATCGCCTCGGTAACATCATGAGCATATCCTCGCTCCACAAGTATCTCACCGATATGGGCCTTCGTCACAATGCATTCCTTGTAACGATCGAGATCCGCATGGGAAATAGCAAATCCCGCTTGCATGAGTTTTTCCACCATATCCCAGTTTCTTTTATCACGGGTTTTTGACATTTCCTTGACAGCATTGGCAAATTTCTTCTCATGATAATCGATAAACAATCCGATAATATGGATTTCACATTCTTCCCTGTTTGTCGTGATTTCAATACCCGGGATGAACTCTTGGTCGATTGCTCTCGCACATTCGGCAGCCTCGTCGAGTCCATCTATGGTATCATGATCTGTTATTGCCAAGGCCTTGGCCTGTTTTTGTTTTGCATAAGCAATCAATTCGGATGGAGAAAAAGAACCGTCTGAAACAGTGGTATGAGCATGTAAATCACAAAGTTCTTTCATCTGCCCACCTTCTTTTTTGCAATCGCCACCTTTATGTCAGGCAGGAAAAGGAACAGGAAAGAGATGACCAGTATAAAACAGGAAATCGGGAGGGTGAAGAAAACCAAGGGGTTGCCATTGGATAAAATCAGGGATCGTCTGAGATTGATTTCAAACAAATTCCCCAATACCAGACCGATGGTAAGTGGAGGAATTGGAAAATCGAAACGTTTCATCAAATATCCAAGGATGCCGAAAGCAATAAGGATGGTTATCTCGAACGTAGTATTCCCAATCGCATAACCTCCCATACAACACACAACGATGATACTGGGTACCATGACGATGGTGGGCACACGGGAGATGTTTGCAAAAATCTTTGAGAACCAAAGTCCTTGCAACAACATAAAAACATTGATGATGAACATACCTCCCATGATGGCATACACCCAAATGCTTCCTTTCTCAAACAACTGGGGACCCGGGGTAATGCCCTGCATGGTCAGTGCTCCAAGCATGATGGCCGTCAGGCTGTCACCGGGAATGCCTAAAGTCAGCATTGGAATCAAGGTGGCGCCGGTGACAGCATTGTTGCCACATTCCGGAGCTACAACCCCTTCAATGCACCCCTTACCGAACTCTTCAGGATTCTTGGAAGAACGTTGGGCTTCATTGTAGCAGAACATCGCAGAGGTCGCACCTCCAGTACCAGGGATGGCTCCAATGACTGTTCCTATTATGGAAGACCGCAACAAGGTTTTCCAATACCGCAGGATCTCGAATATCCTTATAGTCGATTTCTTGAACTCGACCTTTTTCGCTTCGATACCATTGCCCTCATATACTTGCTGTCCCATCACCAACACTTGGGCAATGGCATAAGCACCAAGCATGCAGGTCGAGACCTGCAAACCTCCCATCAGCTTAAAGTTGCCAAACATCAACCTTTGTGAACCATAGATGGAATCAAGTCCCACACAGGAGATGAGCAAACCAAAAGCGGCAGAAATGATGCCCTTGAGCTTGTTTTTCCCTGCGGTCCCGATGGAAGCAAGCATACCAAAGACACAAAGGGCGAAATATTCAGGCGACCCAATCTTCAAAACCACTTTTGCCACTTGAGGTGCCAGAAACAGAAGAACCATTGTACTGAACAATCCTCCGAAGGTCGAAGAGACAAGAGAGGTCTTCAGAGCATCGCCAGCCCGTCCTTTTTGTGCCAACGGATACCCATCAAACACTGTTGCAGCCGCATTTGAAGTACCCGGGGTATCAATAAGGATAGCTGTAATCGAGCCACCGTACATACCTCCGCAATATGCACCGAGCAACAGATACATGCCACTCATCGAATCCATGCCATACGTCAGGGTAAGCAGGACGGTAATGGTGAAAGTAAGGCTGAGTCCAGGCATCGCACCCATGACAATGCCTGCTGCGATACCGATGTTCATAATCATTAAATTATGCAAATTTAAAATTGTCGACAAAATATTCCACATTGCTTTTCTCTCCTATGGAAGCTGTACATGGAGTACAAAACGAAACAAGACCCAGATGATTGCAGCAAATACCAGTACCCCCACATATTGTTTCCAACTCCTTCCACCAATAAGAAACAAAACGAAGGGAGGAACAATCAGAGTGGAAATGATGAATCCAAAATGGGAAATGCCAACCCCATACAGCACAATCAAGCCGAAAATCAAATATGGCATGCAAGCCGTCAGTATGGCATTGAAGTCCCTTTTTGTTTTCTTGTGGACAATCAGGGACTGTTCCTTGCGGGCCAATACGAAAACCTTGAGGGACTTGCATATGCCGATCACCGTACAAATGGAAATGATAGTCGTCAGAAAATAAGGGAACGTCCTTGGGGTAAAGACATCTTTTTCCGCAGCCGGTGGTACAGGAATGAATTTCGGAATAATGATGATGAACAAACAAACGCAGAGCAAGGCACAAAACAACATCACCAATAAGTTTTCCCGTGCCTTCTTGTATCTTTCCATGTCAACCTCCCTCAAGCCAAAACAATAAAAACCATCACCATGAGCCTTTCTGTGGTTATCATGGTGATAAAAGAATCTAAACTATGCTTATTTCACCAAGCCAGTCTTGGTAAGCACTGATCTCCAGAGAACACTTGCATCATCGACCCATTTGGTCAACTCTTCCTCACTCCAGACACGATCCATGTGCCCCGCACCGGATGCGGTAAGGAACTGCTGGTATTCATCGCTTATCACGGCGTTGTTTACCTGTTGCTTGATCCAAGCAATTACATTGTCGGGAGTACCCTTCTTTACAGCGAGCAATTTGACGCCAATTAGCGGTTCTAGCCCTGTAACCCCATATTCGCCAAGACATTTCACATCAGGTAGCAAGGGGGTACGGTCCGACCAAGTCGTCATGACAGCGTTCAACTGATTGTTCTTTACATATGGGGGGATATAGTTGTCGTCCAACAACCCAAAATCGACTTCACCACTAAGTACAGCCTGCATAACACCATTCGATCCGGAGTAGACTACGAACTTAGCATCATCGTACGCCCCGATTTGATCCAACGCATGAGCGAATTCGATATGTGAATGCCCCCCAATGCTGCTCACTCCGACGGAGAATTGCTTGCCACTATGAATCAATGCCCAGAACTTGTCCCCATTATCAATAGGGGAACCCGGTCTTGTGACAGCAACTCCCACACAATCCGGAGCGATTTTTGCGACGTAGCGAAAATCTTTGGAACTATAGACAACATCAGTGGTTATTGGCATGGTGATCAAACCTGTGGTAGGAACCGTGAGGAGGGTCCTGCCATCAGCAGGGTTCGCAAATGCCTGGGAAATACCGATGGACTGAGAGCCACCCGAAATGTTCTGAACCACGACATTTCCCCCAAGTCCGGCATCACCCAGCGCACGAGTGAATAAATCGGTGGCGCCACCGGCTGAGGAGGGAACAATCCACGTAATCACTCCACCTGGATAGCCAGCAGGTTTCGCTACTTTGCCATCCGCAGTTTGTTCGACAGTACCTACTGTCGGTGTTGTTCCTTCCGCCTGTCCTCCCGCAAACAACAGTGAGAATGAACTCAAAAACACAAGGCTTACCAATAGGATTTTTTTCATTTCTAACCTCTTTTTGTAAAGATAGATTGGTTTTACAATCAGGTGATAGGGAAAAAAACGGAATTTTTTGGGAGAAAAATGGTGTGTTACCAGCCTGTTTTATATTTCTGTGGAGAGCAACCAACAAAGTTTTTGAAACACTTTCCAAAATAGGCTGGATCATCAAAGCCCACACGCTCAGCTGTTTCCGATACACACATGCCTTTTGAGAGGAATTGCTTCGCTTTGACAATACGTACTTGCAACAGATAGGAAAAAATGTTCCTGTTGCATGATTTCTTAAATAACCGTTCGATATAGGACTTGTCCCTTGCTACCAAGGAGGCAAGATCGTCAAGCTTGATTTTCTCTGCATAATTTTTATCGATGTATTGCTTGATGGTCTGTACGACTTTCTGGTTGCCATATACTTCCTCTTTCTTTTCTTGTTGCTTGAGAAACCCATCAATGGCATCCTTGAACGTTTCAATTGAATAGGGTTTGACGATGTAATCTATCGCATGACAACGCATGGACTGTCGTAAATGTTGGTAATCAGAGCAAGCAGTCACCATAATGACATTAACGGATGGGTGTTTTTCTTGTATTTTCTCCAAGACATCGATACCGCTCATGTCGGGCAAGACAATATCCAGCAAGACCAGATCAAACGGGTATTTTTCCAATCGGTCCAATGCGGAGGTACCGTTAAATGCGGTCATCACGTCAAACCGTTCATCATAAGTAAGTTCAAACAGCTTCTGCAAGGCTTTCCGTTCCATAAGATTATCTTCAACTATCAAGGTCTTCATGCTACACCTTCTTTTGAGGAAAACGTATCGTTATCAGGGTGAATTCGCCAATTGTGCTATCCACTGAAAGCAAATCATCTTGCCCGTACAGGATCAACAATCTCTGCCTGATATTCTCCAGGCCGATACCTTCTGAATTCAAGGGAACCAAAACAGGCAATGCCATGCCTGGTCCATTGTCCTTGACACATACCTGAAGTGTCCGCTGGACACAGGACACCTCAATGGTGATTTTAAACGGTTTGCTTTCCTCTTCTTTCAATCCGTGCTTGATACAATTTTCAATCAATGGTTGGATACTCATTGGAAGAATGAGAAATGCGTCGTACTTGCCATTCCCGTCATCAATGGAAACCTCGATCTTTCGGGCATGACACATTTCTTACAAGAACAAATATTGCCGGACAATTTCCATTTCATCATGAAAAGAGACATAGTTGGTCTGCCTGGTCAAAGCATAACGAAGAATTTTTCCCGTAGACTCCACTAATTGCATCACTTTCTGTGGAGGCTCGACCAGGGAAGCCATGCCAATCTGTTGCAATGCATTGAACAAAAAATGGGGATTCATCTGAGATCGCAGAGCTTGTAACTGCGTGGTTATAAGAATTGAACGTTGCCGTTCATTTTCCAGTTTTTCCGTACTGAGCTGCCGTTCAATCTCTGCTTGCTCTTTCAATCGGGCAAAGTATCCTTGTAATTCTTTCTTCATATGATTGATCTGTATGAATAAGTTGGAGAATTCAGTATATCTTGCACCCTGAAGATCCTCCGCTTCCCAATCATGCTGAGAAAGATGGTCCAGGTTGCTGATACATCTCGACAGCAATGAGTTGATTGATTGTACGAATCCTGCAAAAGCAAAGACGACACCTATGCATATCACAAAAAAAACCGCAGCAAGCCAATTCAACTTTCGAAGAATCCCCTTTTCTTCATTCTTGTATTCCTGATACCCAGTAGAGATGTCTCTCTGAAACAACGAATGCATCTCCCCAACTCTTGCCTCCAAGGCAATCAGGACATATGAAATAGTCGCAGGCAACTCTTCAGTGTTCTGCTGGGCATTTTCCAATAATGTCTGTTGATATCTATTGAACCATTTCAAATATTGCATTTGATTCAATGCATCTGTTCCAACGACACCAAGTTTCATGTAGGTGTTCGCCGTATCTTCAAGGATCTTGCTTTGATCACAGTACGCCGCATACGTCATGGGACTTTCATCCTTGCGATAGGTATTCAGTATATCCTGCATCGCATGCAAGGAAACCAAAATATCATTGGAAGCATTCACTCGATTCACAAACTGGACATGCAATTGTTGTTGTCGATAATAATTCACAAACATCGCCACAAAGGCAATCAAAAGCAACAAAAGAAATACTCCGCAAAGCAAGAACAAGGAGTTCATGATGCGAGACGTTCTATGAATACGCATTCCATTTCCCTGCCATTTTGACAGTATAGCATGAACTTTGATTTTCTGGATTGGACAATTTCACAACTCTTTGAAGTTTGGTCTTCCCAGACAGAATCTTTCTGTTTGTTTTTGCACGGTATCCCAGCATACGAGAGTGTTCCTTCCCTCATATTTTCCTTGTTGGTAGCCATACATCAACTTACACAACTCTCTCCTTGTGAAAATCCTAGGAGCAGCAAAAACATGTCGTGATGTTTGAGAATGGACAACGAAGGATTATAAGACATAGCATCTGTACATAATTTTTGACAATATGAATTTGAAGGATTTTGACAGATATGGTCTATATTTTTATTCTTTGTTATAAAAGGAAAAAACTTGGTCCGTCAGGCTTGAAAGTCCGGCGGACCTGATCTTATCTGCTGGTGTCTTGGATATGGTCGATAATGCTTATGCATTTCATGTACATGCGGGGGATATGGAACGGTCCCTTGTACATGTTGCCCTTGATCACCGTGCTCAATGTCCCATCCCGATGGAAGTAGCCGAACCATTCGCCATACGCTGGATCAGGAAACCGTTTCTGGATGTAGTCATTCACCATGTGGAACTGGGTAAGATACCGATCATCACCGGTGATATCGAAAGCTAAAAGATTGGCGATGGCCGCCTCGCACTGGGGCCACCAGAATTTCATGTCATGCCAGTATTCAGTCGGGGCTTTGCCTAACGCATCACGATACTGAATGATGCCTCCCCCCTGCTCGCTGTCCCATCCTGAGGTCCACATCCAGTCCAGCATCTTCAGCCCAAGAGCCTTCAGATGTTCGTCACTACGGATGACACCCTCATTCATGATGAACCAGGCACCCTCGATAGCATGTCCTGGGTTGAGCAACCGGCCTTCAAAATGCTCACCCATCAAGGTGCCCTCAGGCGTGCATTGCTCCAGTACCAGATGCAAGTCATCACGTACGAAGTAGGTCTCCACCTCAGAAAGCAACCTATCCATGTAGGCATTGATCCACTCAGTCTTCTCAGGGAGCGCAGAACGCAGGCAGGAAAGCACATTGAGCATGATCATAGGGCCTCCGAATCCTATTGAGGGTTCGGTTTCCTGGTTGAATTTTGGAATCAGGATTCCTGGTGTGTGGGTAACCTCCTCGACCTTACCTAGCAGGGCAAATGCACGATTAGCCCATTGCCGGTCTCCCGTGATCTCGGCATAGGCAGAAAATCCCATGATGGCGAAAGCCTCGCTGAAGTAGTACCTCAGTCTCTTTATCACCGGTCTTCCCTCAGATGTCACCCGAAAAAACATTCTTCCATCACTATCAAAACAGTGATCAACCAGGAAGCGGGCAAGACTGGATGCCGCTTCGAGGTATTTAGGATTCTTCTCTATCTGGCTGTAGGCCGTACTGAATGTCCATAACGCCCTCCCTTGGAACCACACCGATTTGTCAGTCTCAATCAAACTTCCATCACGATCCAAGCCTGTGTAGATACCGCCATTCACCTTGTCCATGCCATGCTCAAGCCAGAAAGGAAGTACACTGGCTACCAGCTGGTGTTGGTATAGTTCCTTAACTTCTTGCAAATCCTGCATAATTATAGCCTCCAAAAACAAGAAATATATCCATATAGCAAAAAGTCATGGATTGCTGACTAAGCATGCAAACCATAACAATATTTTACATTTACCTTGCAAAAATCTCCCCTATTTTCTTCTGAAGAACCAGGGCAAAGGCCTTGTTGCTGTCCTGGCTGAAATGCATGAAATCATATTTGTTTGGACTGACATATTGATTGCTATCCAAAAAGAAACATCCCAATTCTTTCGCCAGTTTCTGTTGAAGACCCCTCTCACCACAGATTTTCCCTATTGCATTACATTCTCTAAGCGATAGCTATTATCCCAAGAATGCTCCTTCATCTAATAATCTATTCCGCACCTTACCATATTCCAAATTCCCAGGCACTTGGTGATTTTGGACACAAAGAGAAGCAAGCACACCTGCGGCATGTCCCATAGCACCACAGCAAGGAGAAACTCTCATCGAGGCATGAGCCTCAAAGGAACAACTTACCAAACGTCCCGTTGCAATTACATTAGGCACGACCGAATTGATAAGGCATCTCAAAGGAACAGTGTAATAAGTCCCATAAGGAAGGAATGTCGAATCTGTTTTTGCACCATCAGATGAATGAATATCTACAGGATACCCACAGCATGCAATACTGTCATCAAATCTTCTCTGGTTGAGAATATCAGCAACTGTAACAGTATATATTCCAATCATTCTTCGAGAACTTCTTACTCCTATATTTGGACCTGAACCTATAAGTTTTGCATTACTGAATCCCGGAATCTCCTTCTTCATAAAGTCATACAATTCCCACACCTGCCGTCTTCCTTCAACCTCTGCTTTTGATATAGCTATAGGATCAACCGGGTTGAAACCGTTGATTCGGCTCATGTTCACAATTACCTCATTCCTTGTGTTGGTCTCAAAGAAAAGGACGATATCACGATCAAAGCTTATTTTTCCATCCTTGATTCCACGCTTCATAATGTTTTGAAAACCTGAACAGGACAGCCTTTCGGCAACATGCTGAATCCCTGGCTTATCCTTAAGAAAAGGAAACAAGGAAACATCCCTGTCCATAAGAGAGCGAATCATATCGATATCAACACAAGAAAGCTTGAAATTCATAGTCATCGGCTGATTCAAACCATCACTGTCCCTTCCACACCTGAAGGGTATACCAGCATTCATTATCAAATCACCATCACCAGAAGCATCCACAAATATCTTTGCACTAACAGAAAAATGTATACCACAAGAAAGTAAATCAACAGATGTTATTTCCCCTTCGTTTTTAGTCACAGAAGAAAGCATCGTATGATAGAGGATGGTCACATTGGCTTCAAGAGCCATCAACTCAAGTTCTCTCTTCATACCTTCACTATCAAACGGAGTTACTGTGTAGGTATACCCTGTTGAGTCCACAATGTGCCCAACTGAAAGATTCTTCTTAACTAGACGTTGAATTAATTCATCAGTGATACCTTTTATTACCTGTTTCTTCCCTGCATGGAAGGTCATCATCGGTCCTGTACCACTGTTTACAAGAGAACCTCCCAAACTTCCACATTCTTCCACAAGAAGAACAGATGAACCCATTCGACCGGCGGAGACTGCACACAGGGAACCAGCTATGCCACCACCAATTACCACAATATCGTATGTATTATCAATCATTGTTCTTGCTCCTATTTCATTCCTGAATTGACCATCGCATCACTTATTTTCTCTTGAAAAATAAGATATACAACCATGACAGGCAAAACTGAAAGTGTTGTGGCTGCAAGTTGTAAATGCCATTGAGGCAATCCATAACTATCGTTGAAGTTGGCCAAAGAAAGGGGGAGAGTAAAGTTTTTCAGACTGCTGACAAATACCAATGGCTCTAAATACATGTTCCATACTGACAAGAAGGCCAGAATACCGGCTGATGCAATAATAGGTTTGGCTAAAGGAAACATGATACGAAAATAGATTGCAATTGGACTAAGACCGTCAATCCTGGCTGCCTCATCAAGTTCCTTCGGTACAGTAATGTAATGTTGACGAAACATAAAAGCTGAAAAAGCTCCCTGTGAACAGAAAATGGGAATGAGCATCAACGGGATAAGGGAATCATTAAACCCAAGCTTCTGCATCTGAAAGAACATTGGAATAATAGTCACTTCAATAGGCATCATCATAGCAGTAAGCAAAAGTAGAAAAAAAGCCTCACGTCCAGGGAATTCCAACCGTGCA